>JBMZCX010000046.1:0-24640 GCA_049613795.1 Thalassotalea sp.
CTTTAAGCTTTTCATTATTCTGTTATGCAAACACGCCTCAAACCACCGATTGGATGCCTGAAAATAGCTTTACCCAAGGAGTAGAAGGCCCAGCAGTAGACAAGAACGGAAATTTATACGCTGTTAATTACTCAAAAGAAGGCACCATTGGTGTTATTACGGCTAAAAACACTGCTGAAATATTCCTCACACTGAAAAAAGGGTCTATTGCTAATGGCATTCGCTTTGATCAGCATGACAATATGTATATGGCTGACTATGTTAATCATAACGTTTTAAAGTACTCCCCTAGCAGCAGTACAGTTTCTATATTCGCTCACAATAAAGAGATGAGCCAACCAAACGATCTAGCCATTATGGACAATGGTATTTTATTCGCAAGCGACCCTAATTGGAAAGAAAGTAAAGGCCGTTTATGGCGAATCAATAAAGACGGTACATCAACATTGCTTGAAGATAACATGGGTACGACAAACGGCATTGAAGTTAGCCCTGACAACAAAACACTTTATGTAAACGAATCTGTTCAACGTACAGTATGGCGGTATCAACTTGATAAAGCCGGCAATATCAGTAATAAAGCCCTTTTTCATCAATTTGAAAACCATGGGCTTGACGGTATGCGTACTGATAAGCAAGGTAATTTATATATTGCACGCTATGGTGCGGGTAAAGTAGCTGTATTAAACCCTACAGGGCAATTAATAAAAACGATTGATTTAAAAGGTAAGCACCCTACTAATGTGGCTTTTGGCGGTAAAAGTGGTCAGCAAGTATTTGTAACCATGCAAAAACGCGGCACAATTGAAACCTTTAGCAATGATATTGCAGGCAGATTATTTCGATAGAAAAATATATAAGGCAGACCAAATAAAATTGCTTACGCTGTTAAGGTTCAATTAGCTATTTATCGTATGAACTATAGCTGTTTCATCTTCTGTTACTAAGCGAGAGTTAATTTTATCAAGCGTAATATTGGGTGTTACTACTCTTAATGGGTAGGAGCATACAGTGGCATTTAATTTGATATTGTCTTCAATAAATTTACGCGTTATTGTCTTTTTATTATTCATGTTCAACCTATAAATCAACTGCTATTCACGTTTAAAAACGTATTAGCGAAGAGTAAATACAGGGGAAGGAGTATTTACTCAACGCTAATACAAAAAAGCTACTTTTTAGTAACTACTTTTTTTACTGATGTTTCAATTTTTGCAACAACGCGACGATTTAAACGATGATCTTCATTTGTATTGCCCTTTGACAATAGTTGACTTTCACCAAAGCCTTTAGCCGATATGCGACTTTCATCAACCTTGAAGGTATTTACTAAAACAGCTTTAACTGCATCAGCACGTTTTTGCGATAGCATTAAGTTATAGCTTTCTTGTCCAACCACAGAGCTATGACCTTCAATAACGACATTAGTGTGATTGTATGCTTTCATAAAATCAGCTAAACGCTGAATGTCGTTCACAATAGTCGACTTAATTTGCGAACTGTTGTTTTCAAAAGCAACGTTTAGGTCAATAGCTACGGCTTTTTCTGAATATAATGTACAGCCTGTAGAGTCAACCTTAACGGTTGCAGGTGTATTATCACAACGGTCAATAGAGTCATTAACACCGTCATTATCGCTATCTAACACCTGCTCTTTTCGCACAACAGGTGCTGGTTTAACAGGCTTAGCTTTATTAACAATAGGCGCTTTTCGTTCTTCACCAAATGCATATTTAAAACCAACTTTAATACCTTGGTCAGTAAAACCATAGTCAAGATCACGGTAAACAACACCTTCACTAAATAAAGAAACACGGTCACTTACTTCAAAGCTAAAACCGGCACCAATATTTGCAGCATTGTAGCTTCTAACGTTATTAAAACGTTTAACACCCGTGAAAAAATAAAGGGCAGTGTCTTCTACTTTATAAATAGCATCTACACCAAAACGTGTACCATAGTCAGTGTCGCCGCCATTATTAATGTCGTAGCGTGTTTTTGCTAATTCGAGACGTGCATTCCAGCGCTCATTTATTACTTTTTGTAAATCTAAACCTAGGCCTTTACCCGCTTCAATTTTTTGCCAGTAGGCTTGCTGCTCTTTCGCAGTGCTTGATTTAACATAATCACCAAATACGCCAAGTTCCCATGTTTTGTCGATAGTTTCTGCTGCTAATGGAGAGCTAATTAAGGCGGCTAACAGAGTCATTTTAAAAGTTTTCAAAGATAAATCCTTATTGAGTTTCATAATATTTCTGATGCTATAACGGGTGGGACAATTAAAAGTCACAAATTATTTAATTAATTTTTAAAAATATGTAAATTAATCCATTTTAAAGTGGTGATTAACTATGAAAAACAACAAGAAATAGCGTAAAATTCTGCCGCCTTAAATAAGGTAGTATGGTCTTACTAAATTAATAAGAATAAAAAACAATCAACTATTTGTGACTTTTTCTTTATTCATTCGTTAACAAATAAAGTGATAAAAATATTGCCAAAGGACAAGAGATGAAAGATCTCGAAAAAAACATTACTAGCTCGTTAGCAGACGACTCTGAGTCAAGCTTCAACACGTCTGATGATGAGCTTTTTAAACGCGCAACAACTACCGTAAATAATCAGCAAGCAACTAAAGATTTAGTCGCACTTGGCATGGCTTCTATTTGGGTGGTATTTATTAGTATTTTTATGAATATTTTAAAGCCTGTGTTTAAGCAAATGGAAGTGAATAAAAAAATGTCTACACACAGCAAAAATAACGTAGCAGAAAAAATAACAATTACTGAAGTTAATCAATCTAATAATGGGAATAAATAATGAGTACCGAAAATATTACTGATAAGGCATATTCAGGCTTTATCGCCATTTGGCAAAAAATTATCACTTTTTTACCTGACTTAATTGTTGCTATTTTATTTTTACTTGCTGGTTGGTTAATTTCTTCAATAATTAAAAAGGTAATTAATAAATCTCTCATTAAAATTGGCTTTAATACTTTTTTAGAGAAGCTTGGTTTAAATACCATATTACAAAAACTAGAAGTGAATATTAGCGGTAGCCAAGTTGTTGCGAGTATTATTTCAACATTTTTCTTGTTGGTATTTTTAATTGCAGCATTAGATATTGTCGGCTTAACCGTTCTTTCTGGCTTAATAGATACCTTAGTACTGTTCTTACCTAAGTTGCTCGCCTCTTTGGCCGTACTGCTTTGTGGTTTTTTCGTCGCTCAAATCGTTTTTAACGGCGTAAAAATAGCCGCTAAAAATACTGGGGTTGATTATGGTCGTTCGGTTGCAGAGGTTTGCCGTGGCATCATCATTATCATTACTGTGTCATTATCCATTACGCAGTTAGACATTGATGTTTCTTTATTAAATAACATTATGACGGTGGTTATTGCTAGCATTGGTTTAGCTGCCGCTATTTCATTAGGCATAGGCACCAAGTCAATGGCGCAAGAAATTGTTGCAGGTGTTTATTTACGTGAAATGTACCAAGTAGGTGAAATGATTGAAGTACAAGAAACCAAAGGTACGTTAGTAACAATAGGTAGCGTTGCCAGCAAAGTAATGGATGAGAGTGAAGCAATTATTACGCTCCCTAATACCTTTTTGTTGGCTAATAAAGTTAAAAAGCAATAACCATAAGGCTTTTTAACGTTTGACTACGCTTACTGAGCGTCAACTTGTTGCATTAGTGCAAGAAGGTCTGCCTTACGACACACGTTTTTTTCAGCCACTAATTGCCCCTCACCTCCCGAGTTTGAAGGGCTATTGTGCAAAGCTGTTAAATCATTCGTCTGACGCAGAAGACGTGGTACAAGAAACCATTATCAAGGCACTCACCCACTTAAAAAACTTTAAGTGGGTTGTGTCGTTTAAAGCGTGGCTGTTTAAAATAGCTCATAATGAATGTATTAATAAAATTAGAGATCGCCGTTGGGACACACATCAAGAAAACGATGATTACCTCGCCAACACCATTGCTATAGAAAGTGATGATAATGACTTATCGCAAGCGCTCACTTCATTAATGACACACTTATCGTTTGCCGATCGTAACATTATGCTGTTGCGTTATCGTACAGGGCTAGAATTTCAAGAAATAGCAGATATATCTGAATTGAAGCTTTCAGCTGTAAAAATGCGACATAAAAGGGTTATAGAGTTTTTACAAGGGAAGCTGTCAGATGAATAAAACACGCTATTCACAATAGACTTCCTACATCCCTCCTCAGAATAAATACGCTACAAAAGAAAGAAGAAGTTAAAGTATTTTCACACCTTATTTTTATTCAACCGCAATAAAAAACCCAACAAAGATGTTGGGTTTAGGTATGTTTTAGCTATTAATTTAACACTTTTACATTTAACGTGATCTAAAATGGAATATCGTCATCAAAGTCAATAGTTGGCTCTTGTGGGTTTACCTTAGGTGCAGCTTGGTTTTGCTGTGCGGGTGCTTGTTGATTAAAGCCACCTTGTTGCTGCCCTTGGTTAGCATATCCACCTTGCTGAGCTGGACGCTGCGCTTGGTTAGAAAAGCCACTTTGCTGCGCAGGTGCTGCTGCAGGCTGAGACTGATTAAAGCCACCTGATTGTTGTGCTGGCTGTTGATATGCAGCTTGTTGTTGAGGCTGCTGAGATTGGTTAAATCCACCTTGGTTTGACTGTCCTTGGTTTTGCTGAGAAAAACCACCTGACTGTCCACCACCTTGGCCACGAGAATCTAACATTTGCATGTCGTTCACAATAATTTCAGTGGTGTATTGATCAGCGCCTTGCTGGTTCTGCCATTTACGCGTTTGTAAACGACCTTCCATGTATACTTTCGAGCCTTTTTTAAGGTATTCGCCAGCAATTTCAGCTAAACGTTGATACATGACAATACGGTGCCATTCTGTTTTTTCTTTTTGTTCACCTGTTTGCTTGTCTTTCCATGTTTCTGATGTTGCAACTGTGAAGTTTGCAACCGCACCACCGTTTGGCATAAAACGTACTTCTGGATCTTGCCCTAAGTTTCCTACTATGATGACTTTATTTATACCACGACTGGCCATGTATCACTCTCACTAGATATTTGCAGCAGCGATAAACCACTGACTTTAAAGTATTAAATATTGAAGTTATTTCTTTAACCGCTATAGAATTAGCGGTTAAGAGGAACATTCTATCACTGTCATAATTGTTACGATAGCGCTAGCTTAAAATAAATAATATTTAACATATAAGTGCTGAATATTCCTCTAAATTCAGCACTTATATCCATCAGAATACGTTTTATGTTGCATCAACGTTTGGCTGATAAAAGTATTGCTTCATTAACGAGCTAATATTTTCGGGGATTTTTACTGATGTTTGCTCTGAGTAATTGAAATGCACCATAACCGCAGTGCCTGATGCACATAACTTATTTTGCTGCCAAAGCTCTTGGTATACGTCGAAAGACGAGCCGCCAATGCGCCCGATATAAGTTCTTATTTCCATCGGTTGCCCGTAATACATTTGCCCAATAAAGCTAACATCTATTTTTGCCAAAATAAGTTGCCAATTAGACAGGTCTAATTCGGGGCTAAACCAACGAAAAACAGGATCTCGTGCGCCTTCAAACCATACAGGCACCATCGTATTGTTAATATGCCCTAATGCGTCGGTGTCACTAAAGCGTGGATTAAATTGTTCACTAAAAAATTGGGTTGCCATGTATTACCTTTTATCTCTTATTATTTTATGGCTAAATGATAACAGGCATTACCATGCAATGCGCTTTGTTCTTCGTCTATTTAACAACTAAACAAGATGAATGGGCGACCTTTTTAATCATTTTATGCTAGTCTTGTGCAATCTTTTATTTCAGATCATTAAGTGCTATTTAGCCGAGAAAATACCGAGATCATCATGAAACAATTTTTTATATTAATACTCTCATTCTACTGTCTTTGTGCAACAGTTGCCGCAGACCAAAAAGCCCCCGATAGAACAGAAGGTAAAGGCCCATACAAACGTTTAATTTTACGCGGTGGCATTATTGTTAATGGTGAAGGCGCTCCCGCGCGCGGCCCCATGGATATTGTGATTGAAAATGACCGCATCGTTCAAATACGCAACGTTGGTAACCCTGGTGTGCCTGTTAACCCAAATGCTCGCCCAAAAGCGAATGAGGGTGATCACGTTATTGATATTTCAGGGCAATATGTTTTACCCGGTTTTATTGATATGCACGGCCATATTGGTGGTAGCGCCAAAAACATTCCTGCTGAATACGTATTTAAGCTCTGGCTGGCACACGGTATAACAACCGTGCGAGAGCCGGGAAGCTTCAATGGTGTAGACTGGGTGATGGATCATGTTAAACGCAGTGAAGAAAACACTATTGCTGCCCCTCGTATTGTGCCTTATGTTGGTTTTGGTCTTGGACAGAAAACACCAATAACAACACCTGTTCAAGCTAAAAAATGGGTTAAGTCTATTGCAAAAAAAGGCGCGAAAGGCATTAAGTTTTTTGGCGCAACGCCTGATATTATGGAAGCCGCTTTATCTGAAGCTAAAAAACATGGCTTACGTGGTATGATGCACCATGCACAGCTCGATGTTACCAATATGAATGTTATTGATTCAGCTCGTTTGGGGCTAACCACTATGGAGCATTGGTATGGCTTACCTGAAGCATTATTTGAAAATCAAACCATTCAAAATTATTCGCCTGATTATAACTACAACAATGAGCAAGACCGTTTTGGTGAAGCAGGTCGTTTATGGCAACAAGCCGCTAAGCCAAATAGTAAAAAATGGAATGCCGTTCGCGATGAACTAATTGCACTCGATTTTACCATTAACCCTACCATGACTATTTACGAAGCTAGCCGTGACTTAATGCGCGACATGAATGCTGATTGGCACGAAGAATACACTTTGCCCACCCTTTGGAACTTTTTCCAACCGAATAAAAATGCCCATGGTTCATATTGGTTTGACTGGACTACCGACGATGAAATTGCATGGAAAAAGAACTACCAACAATGGATGACTTTCCTCAACGATTATAAAAACCATGGCGGTCGTGTAACCACAGGTTCAGACTCAGGCTATATTTTCAAAATATATGGCTTTAGCTTAATTAGAGAGTTTGAATTACTACGCGAGGCGGGTTTTAATGCCCTAGAGGTTTTACAGTCTGCCACCATTAATGGTGCTGAAGCATTAGGCATGGCCGATGAAATTGGCTCAATACGCGTAGGTAAAAAAGCGGATTTAGTGATAGTTGGTGAAAATCCATTGCGTAACTTTAAAGTGCTTTACGGCACAGGACATTTTAGATTAGACGACAACAACGCCCCAACACGCGTAGGTGGTGTTAATTTAACCGTTAAAGACGGCATTGTTTATGACGCTAAAGCACTACTGAAAGATGTGCGTCATATTGTCGCGAAAGCGAAGCAAAGCAACGTTCAATAGAAACGATGAAAGGAGTATTAAAATGTTAAATTTTCGCCTTGTTGCACTCATTTTTGTAACAGCTCTTACTACTTTTAATGCTGCCGCTCAAAAAGCTGAACGTGAAAAAATATCACCACCAAGAGAACTGACTCCTGAGCAGGAAAAAGTAGCCGCGGCTAACTACCAAAAGTACTGCACTTTATGTCACGGTGCTGATCGACAAGGTCATGTCAATGATCACGCACCGTCGCTAAGAAGTAGAAGCTTATTTGAGTCTGGCGTACCGCACGCAATATTACGTCCAATGTCTTATGGTCGCCAAGGTACTGCCATGGCGGGGTATTTAGATGAAGTTGGCGGTCCAATGACGTTAGATGAAGTGTGGGATTTAACCTATTGGCTGTTTTGGCAATCAGGCGTTGATCGCGTAAAAATGTCGACGAAGCCAGTACTTGGCGATGTTAAGCGTGGCGAAGTTGTTTACCAAAGCAACTGTGCGACTTGTCATGGTAAAGACGGTGAAGGCATAACCGCTCCCGCATTAGGCAACCAGTCAGCATTAGCCCATAATACTGACGATTTCATTCGCTATGCTATTGAAAATGGCAGAAATGACACACCAATGGTGGCGTTTGCTGACAAACTTAGTGCGCAAGACATTAACAATGTTACCGCTTTTTTACGCAGCCAAGCCAGCGGGTGGAAACAAGAAACTAAGGTACTCAACCATATTCCAACACCTAAAGAATATGTAATAAACCCTAACAGCGACGACCCTACATTTACGCTTAATGAGCAAGGCTATGTTACCTCTGCTGATTTATTCGCAGCATTAAAGGCGAAAAAACGTATGGTATTGTTAGACACGAGAGTACCTTCAGTATGGCAAACAGCCCATATTGAAGGATCTTTTCCACTTCCTTATTACACCGACTTTGACCAACTTGAAAAAGAACTGCCAAAAGACGTGCAAATTGTCGCTTATTGCTCTTGTCCGCGGGCAGCAGCCGACCACTTAATCGGTAAGTTAAACGATCGCGGTTATTTAAAAACGCTGGTGCTATGGGAAGGTATATTTGGCTGGCAAAATTTAGGTTACCCTGTTAAACGCGCTGAAGGTATTAGCACAAGTAAAACGGCGAAAGCACCTGCGCACTAATTACCCTAAATAATAACTAAAAACGCCCGTATGAATAGTTTTCATACGGGCGTTTTTTATGGTTTACCAACTTATGGCGTGGTTCCATCAATAAACTTTACTCTCTAAACGCAGATATTTTCGGCATAAATGCCGACCTACTTTTATAAAGCTGGCGATAGTTAGTAATAATACTTAATCATCTACTTTAAAATATCGTTAATTTACCCTTGCTGAATCAACAAATTCACCCATAAGCCTATAACACACATAAAACCGACCCAAAAAGATAACATACGATGTAACACATGGTTATAGGTTAAGTGAACATAGGAATGGACATAACGCGATGCCACAAAAACCCAAGCAAACACCGCCGCAATATCACTATCAATACCTAAACTAATATAAAGCGTACATGCCACATAAAATAGCACCGGCAATTCAAACTGATTATTAAAGTTACGCGTTGATTTAGTAATAAACTCGGGTACTTCTTGACCGCCCATTAAGCGAAAATATTTTGCACGCACTTCGCCACGTTTAACGCTAGCAAAGCGCGCCTTTACGGTAACCGCTCCGACTAAAACAATCAGCAAAACCATTGCTGCCATTGGATATAACATAATGCACCTTAATTATTTAAAAAATGAGAGTAACATAACCTAAACGCTAAATACTTATATTTCCATCGCTAATTCAGCGGCTTGTCTTATCGCGCGTTTTGCATCAAGTTCAGCGGCAACATTCGCGCCACCAATTAAATGTACAGGTTTACCAGCATCAATTAACGCTTGCTGTAGGTTTCGGTTAGGCTCTTGTCCTGCACAGACAATAACATTATCAACAGCAAGAATTTGTGCCTTACCATCAATTTCTATATGTAATCCTTGGTCGTCAATCGACTTATAGCTAACACCTGCCAGCATTTTTACGTTATTTTTTTGTAATGTTGCTCGATGTATCCAACCCGTCGTTTTACCTAAACCGCCACCCACTTTTGAGGTTTTACGCTGCAATAAATATATTTCTTTAGTTGATGGTTTATACACTGGTGATGTTAATAACGCACCATTTTGCTGGAAGCTTTTATCAACGCCCCAACTCGCTAGCCATTCATCAGGTTTGTCTACTTGTTTTTCTTCAACCAAATAACAGCCCACGTCAAAGCCAATACCGCCTGCACCGATAATAGCGACTTTATCGCCCACGGGCTCTTTATCACGTAGTACTTGAATATAGCTTTTTACTTTAGGGTGGTCTGCTCCTGGAATAGTGAGTTTTCTTGGAATAATCCCCGTAGCCAGCACCACTTCGTCAAAGCCCATTTCAATCAACTTATTAGCGTCAACTTCTGTGTTTAGTTCAATAGCGACGTTATGCTTTTCTAATTGCACGTTAAAGTAACGTAAGGTTTCGTAAAACTCTTCTTTGCCGGGTACTTGCTTAGCAATATTAAATTGACCACCTATTTCACTGCTGCGATCAAACAAAGTAACGTTATGACCTTTTTGCGCCGCATATAAACTAAAGGCTAAGCCTGCTGGCCCCGCCCCAATTACTGCTAAACGCTTGGCTTTAGTGGTGTTGCTTATCACTAATTCTGTTTCATAACATGCCTGAGGGTTAACTAAACATGATGCCCGTTTTTGCTTAAACACATGGTCTAAACAGGCTTGGTTGCAACCAATACAGGTATTAATTTCATCGCTTTTATTGTCTGCCGCCTTATTTACAAAGTCAGCATCTGCCAAAAATGGACGTGCCATCGACACCATATCGGCATGGCCATTAGCCAATACTTCTTCAGCCACTTCAGGCGTATTTATTCTATTAGTGGTTACTAAGGGAATAGACACCTCTTTTTTCATTTTTTCGGTGATCCACGTAAATGCCGCTCTAGGTACCGATGTTGAAATAGTTGGTACCCTCGCCTCGTGCCAGCCAATACCGGTATTGATAATGGTTGCGCCTGCAGCCTCTATCGCTTTAGCCATGGTGACTACATCTTCCCAGCTATTGCCGCCTTCCACTAAATCAAGCATCGATAAACGGAAAATAATAATAAATTTTTCACCTACTTTTTGACGCACTGCTTTTACTATTTCACAACCAAGGCGCATTCTATTTTCAATACAGCCACCCCATTCGTCATCACGATTATTTACTCTTACACAGCTGAATTGATTAATTAAATACCCTTCAGAGCCCATAATTTCAACGCCATCGTAGCCCGCTTTCGCGGCTAAATGAGACGAATATGCAAAGTCTTTAATGGTTGATTTAATTTGACGAACCGACATTGCTTTCGGGGTAAACGGATTGATAGGCGATTTTTTCTTGCTCGAAGAAAGGCTAAAAGGATGATAAGAATAGCGGCCTGCATGCAAAAGCTGTAAACATATTTTTGTAGGGTATTGATGAACCGCCTCAGTGACTTGTTTATGCTTATTAACTTGCCAAAAATGGCTTAATTCACAGCCAAACGGCGCAAGGCGACCTCGCATATTGGGACTAATGCCGCCCGTAACTATTAAGCCTACGCCGCCTTTGGCTCGCGCTTGATAAAAAGCAGCTAACTTAGCAAAGCCGTTTTTTTCTTCCTCAAGCCCTGTGTGCATAGAGCCCATTAATGTACGATTTTGTAATGTAGTAAAGCCTAAATCAAGCGGTGCTAATAAGTGTGAAAAATCTGTTATCATAATAAGTATCTTTTTTATTCAAGGTCTAACCAGATAACTATAAAATAGTTGTTCCTAATGAATTTGACAAGCTTTAATTTTGACACCTGTCAGATTGGTAGTGCTATTTATTTTATTTACCTAAAGCACTCTATGATAAAATTATGGAAATTAACGAGAAATCGATTAAGAAATGGATAAAAATATTTTACTGAAAGGCCTACTTACCCATTTAGTTAATGAGCACAACATCTTAATTACCGCTGCGAATAATGCTCGTGCAGCTTCAATTGATGAACAATCTGTCGCGGAAACTCAATACGATACACTCGCCATTGAAGCAGGATATTTAGCCGAGGGACAAGCGAAAAGAGCCGCAGAAATTAATCTTGCGATAGAACAAATAAAAGCATTAACACTAATGTCATTTAACGAGAGTAGCGCAATAAATATGGGCGCGTTGGTTCAAATTGAGCAATTCAAGTGTGCTCAACCAAATAATAATCAATGGTATTTTATTGCCCCAGCGGGCGCTGGCTTTACCATGAAATTTGAGCAATGCAGCGTTACTGTAATAACACCACAGTCACCGTTAGGTCAGTCAATGATCAACAAATACGTTGGTGATGACATTGAGCTACCACAAGCCAATAAGGCTTTCGCTGCTGAAATACTATGTGTACGTTAACTTATTACTTTATTTTGAATACGACGGTCTTAAAAGACTTTTAATATCGTCGACATTGGCAACTTTATCATCAATTTTTAAATAAGCGACGGCTTCGTTATGCACTAAAATAGCTTCAATAACCCCTGGCATATTAATTAACTGCTCGGCAACGTTTTCAGCTTGTGCTTCGCTTTCAATGGTTGTTTTAAAGCTATAGCTTTTCGACTTTTTCAATGGTTTAAGCCCTAATGAGGCAACGAACCAAAGCACACTAATAGCCGCCATCGCTAAAAAAATCATGTGTTCATCATAAGCAGTAGCAATTGTGCCGCCAATTAAGCCGCCACAAAAAGCCCCCATAAATTGGCTGCTTGAGTAAATCCCCATCACGCTACCTTTTACGCCAGCAGGAGCAAGCCGAGAAAGTATTGACGGCATGGTCGCTTCTAAGTAATTAAACGCCGTGAAAAACATAATAACCAGTATCACTAAATTAAACAGCGTAGACGGTAGCAACCACAGTAATGCTAACGAAATTGTGAGTAAAACAACGGCAGCTGAAAACATTTGGGTTTCTTTTTGTTTTTTAATTGCCATGATCATAAATGGCACCATTAAAAAGAAAGAACCGAGTAGCGTAGGCAAGTATATTTGCCAATGGTTGTCTAACGATAAGCCTGCATTAACGAACTGTTTAGGTAAAGTAACAAAGCAAGCAGTTAATGCCATATGTAAAATAAAAACACCAATATTTAAACGAAACAATTGCGGGTCTTTAATTAAGGTTTTAATTTGTGCAGGTAAAGCAACATTATCGCCTCGAGGTGCTTTGTTAACGGAATGAGGCACCATAAACTGGATCATAAACATTGCGCCAAAGGTGAGCCCAGCGGTTAACCAAAACAATCCACCTAACCCAAAAGATTCAGCAACAACAGGACCAAGGATCATCGCCACAGTAAATGATAAACCAATAAACATACCAATGGTTGCCATAACTTTAGGGCGCTGCTCTTCTCTGCTTAAGTCTGCCGCTAACGCTAACACCGCACTGGCAATAGCACCCATGCCTTGTAACGCTCGGCCAAACACTACGCCATAAATAGAGTCTGACATTGCCGCCACTACACTACCCAACAAAAACACCAATAATCCTATTAAAATAACTGGCTTACGACCAAATTTATCAGACAACATCCCCATAGGTATTTGTAATAATGCTTGCGTTAAACCATATGCGCCTATCGCCAGCCCTAGCCAAATGGGACTATACCCGGTTAATTCTTGCCCATAAATAGCAAATACTGGCAATATCATAAACAGCCCTAACATCCGTAAACCAAAAACGGTTGCCAGCGAAAATGCGGCTTTTTTCTCTATGCTATTTAATCCTGATACGCTCATGCTATTCACTTGAAAGTCAAAAATGGGAAGATTTTTCGCTAGTCTACCACGGCAATTCAATGAACAAAATCATATATCTATAATCCCACTAAAGAGAAAGAAATAGACCTCTATTTTGCAAGTAATCGCTATATTCCACGGCCAATTTTTGTGCAATAATACGCGGCTGCGATTTACTGTGGATAAATTATGAAGAAGATAGAAGTTAGGGGCGCACGTACGCATAACCTAAAGAACATCAGTTTAGACATTCCCCGAGACAAATTAATTGTGATCACTGGCCTTTCAGGTTCAGGTAAGTCATCGTTGGCCTTTGATACCCTGTATGCCGAAGGGCAACGCCGTTACGTTGAGTCTTTATCGGCTTATGCTCGTCAATTTCTTTCTTTAATGGAAAAGCCCGATGTTGATCATATTGAAGGCTTATCACCTGCTATTTCAATAGAGCAAAAATCAACTTCTCATAATCCACGTTCAACCGTGGGCACAATCACCGAAATCTATGATTATTTGCGTTTATTATATGCGCGCGTAGGTGAGCCTCGTTGCCCAACGCACCATGCACCACTTACTGCACAAACAGTTTCCCAAATGGTAGACAAAGTACTAGAGCTTGAAGAAGGCACTAAAGTCATGGTGCTAGCTCCGGTATTACAAAACCGTAAAGGTGAACACGTTAAGCTGCTCGACAGCCTATCAGCGCAAGGTTATATTCGCGCCAGAATAGACGGTGAAGTGTGTGACTTGTCTGATCCGCCAACGCTAGAGTTGCATAAAAAACATACCATTGAAGTAGTGGTTGATCGCGTAAAAGTACGTGACGACTTGCAGCTGCGTTTATCTGAATCATTTGAAACCGCATTAGGGCTAACAGCAGGCACCGCTAAAGTTGCCTTTATGGACGACCCTAAGCGCGAAGAATTACTTTTTTCGGCTAACTTTGCTTGTCCACACTGTGGCTACAGTATGCAAGAGTTAGAACCACGCCTATTTTCCTTTAATAATCCCGCTGGTGCTTGTCAAACCTGTGATGGCTTAGGCATTCAACAATTTTTTGATCCTAATCGCGTAATTACCAATCCAGAATTGAGCTTGTCGGGTGGGGCTATTCGAGGCTGGGACAAACGTAATTTTTATTATTTTCAAATGCTGCAAGCATTGGCTGATCATTATAAATTTGCCGTCGACACCCCTTTTAACGAGCTTGATAAAGATCACCAAGAGTTAATTTTACGCGGCAGCGGCACCCAAGAAATTGAATTTAAATACATGAATGATCGCGGTGACATTGTTATTCGCAAGCATCCATTTGAAGGTATTTTAAATAATATGGACCGTCGCTATCGCGAAACAGAATCAAACGCTGTACGCGAAGAGCTTTCTAAATACCTTAATAGCCAGCATTGTCCGTCGTGTGATGGTTCTCGTTTACGCGTTGAAGCACGTAATGTTTTTATTGCCGAAACGCCACTACATCATGTTGCCGAGCTTGCTATTGCTGACGCCCTCGCCTTTTTTCAAAATCTGAACTTAACTGGTCAAAAAGGGCAAATTGCTGAAAAAATATTAAAAGAGATCAACGATCGTTTAGGCTTTTTAGTTAACGTAGGGCTAAATTACCTTAACTTATCTCGCAGTGCCGACACTTTATCAGGCGGTGAAGCACAACGTATTCGTTTAGCGAGCCAAATAGGTGCTGGCTTAGTGGGCGTAATGTACGTACTTGACGAACCCTCAATTGGTTTACATCAACGCGACAACGAACGCTTGCTTAAAACTCTGGTACATTTACGTGATTTAGGTAACACCGTTATTGTGGTTGAACACGACGAAGATGCCATTCGCGCGGCTGATTATGTCATTGATATTGGCCCTGGTGCAGGTGTTCACGGCGGGGAAATTATTGCCCAAGGTAAAGTAGACGATATTTTAGCGTGTGAGCATTCACTTACGGGTAAATACCTGTCAGGTAGAGAATACATTGAAATTCCGAAAACCCGCACACCGTTTGATAAAAAGAATGTGGTTAAGCTACTTGGGGCGTCGGGTAATAACTTAAAAAATGTTGATTTAACCATACCTAATGGCTTAATGACTTGTGTAACAGGTGTTTCAGGCTCAGGTAAATCAACCTTAATTAACGATACTTTATATAAGCTTGCTCACATTCAATTAAATGGCGCAACCACACAAGAACCCGCCCCGCATAAAGCGATTAAAGGACTCGACCTGCTCGATAAAGTCATTGATATTGACCAAAGCCCAATAGGTCGTACTCCACGCTCAAATCCTGCCACTTATACAGGTATATTTACCAACGTACGTGATATTTTTGCTGGCACACAAGAAGCAAGATCACGCGGTTATAAGCCCGGTCGTTTTAGCTTTAATGTAAAAGGTGGCCGCTGTGAAGCCTGCCAAGGTGACGGTGTTATTAAAGTAGAAATGCACTTTTTACCCGACGTTTATGTGCCTTGCGATGTTTGTCATGGCAAACGCTACAACCGTGAAACATTAGAAGTACGCTATAAAAGTAAAAACATTCACGAAGTACTCGATATGACCATTGAAGACGGTTTAGAGTTTTTCAGCGCTATTCCCGCGGTAAAACGCAAGTTGCAAACCTTAATGGACGTTGGCCTTAGCTATATAAAATTAGGCCAGTCGGCAACAACCCTGTCAGGTGGTGAAGCACAGCGCGTCAAACTGTCAAAAGAATTATCGAAACGAGATACCGGTAAAACCTTATACATACTCGACGAACCAACAACGGGCTTACATTTTCATGACATTAAGCAACTACTGCAAGTGATTCATCGCTTGCGCGACCATGGCAATACCATTGTGGTTATCGAGCATAATTTAGATGTGGTAAAAACAGCCGATTGGATAGTTGACTTAGGCCCTGAAGGCGGCTCAGGCGGCGGTGAAATATTAGCGGTAGGTACGCCAGAACAAGTGGCAGAGCATAAAACCTCTCACACCGCGAGATTTTTAAAGCCATTACTTAACCAATAAAAAAGCCCTTTTATAACAGTAACCGTTTATTATAATAAGCGGTTACTGCTAACCCTCCCTGCACTTCATCATTAATATCAATTGCCTCATACTTGTTTACAATCTTTCTTCTAGCAATACGTTAAACGAAAAGGTTACTATATAAGCCTTATTTAACTAACGAGTTATCACCTTGCAGCAAGCTAGTAAGTTCTTAAATTGGCACAACCTTTTTATTTATATGCTCGCATTTTCGAGTGGTTTTTCCATTATGGGCATCGAACTATTAGGCGGCCGTATTCTCGCACCGTTTTTCGGTAGTAGTGTCCATATTTGGGGCAGTATAATTACCGTGTTTATGTTGAGTTTATCGCTCGGTTATTTATTGGGCGGAAAGTTATCAACCAAAGCAGCCTCGCTATCTCGTTATGGCTTAATATTCTTGGTGGCGGGTATTGCAGTATTACCTGTGGCATTATGGTCTTCACCAATAATGGAATTTATCTTTTTACGTATTGAAGACAGTCGTTATGGCTCATTTGTCGCCTCTATGGCATTGTTTTTTATTCCAACCATTATTTTAGGCATGATTTCACCTTATTCTGTACGCCTATTAGTCACAGATAAAGAAAAAAGTGGTCAAGTGGCTGGTATGCTTTATTTTGTATCAACGTTAGGTAGCGCAATAGGGACGATTATCACGTCGTTTTATTTTGTGCTGTTATTTGAAGTGAATGCCATTATTTTTACTTTCAGCGGTATATTAATATTACTCGGCTCACTCGCACTGGTTTTTCATCGATTTTTAATACCTTCATCTCATATTGTTACTGGAGTAGTTCATGAATAAGTACTTTATTGCATTTGTTGCCATGGTGATGCTTTTTACGGTATCGGCTCATGCAAAGGTTGTTCACCAAGAGCGTTCTATGTACCGCAATATTTTAGTGGAAGATACTGGGCAATTACGCTGCTTAAAATTCAACGTAAAAAGCAGTAAAACCAATCAAAGCTGTTTATATAAAAACAACCCTGAACGATTAGTTTTTAATTACACTAAGCTATTATTTTCAGGCTTACTTGCCCGCGAAAAGGCACCAGAGCGTGTACTTATTATTGGTTTGGGCGGCGGCACTATGTCTAATACTATTCACTTACTTTACCCTACCGCGGTTATTAAAAACGTTGAAATAGACCCTGCTGTTATTAAAGTTGCTCGTCAATACTTTGGTTTTATTGAAAATGAGCGCATTAGCAGCCAAGCAGCAGATGGGCGTATTTTTATTAAACGTGCCGCCATTAAAAAGCAAAAATACGATTGGATAATTTTGGATGCCTTTAACGGCGACTATATTCCTGAGCATTTACTCACACAAGAATTTTTACAAGAAGCCAAAAGCTTACTCACTAACGATGGTATTTTAACGGCGAATACCTTTTCAGTTAGTCGACTCTACGATCATGAGTCAGCCACCTATAAAGCCGTATTTGGTGATTTTTTTAATGTTCGTAATGGTAAAAACAGTAATCGCGTTATTTTAGCGACTAATCAGTCGTTACCAAGTGACGAAGTCATTACCCAGCGAGCAAAAGCCTTGCAACATAAGCTCAGTCCTTTTGGTATTAACGTATTTGATATTACCACTTGGATCACATCAATCAAAGATGAACAAGACTGGCCTGAAAATACACGTGTGTTAACTGATCAGTTCTCTCCTGCCAATTTATTAAATCAATAATACGTCTACTTATCACCATTTATTCGAGCATTAAAGACACTAAGTTGCTACCTAGTTAGCAACTTAGTTTCTTAACAAATGTTCAACAAACAGCATATTCATTCAATACAAGTACATAACAAATCGAAAGTTTGTCTGATTATCGCTTGCGATTTCCCCGTTGAGCAAATATGATTGAAGTAATTAAAATTCTATTAATAATAAATTGAAAGAAGTTTTTTAAATATAATGATTCTTATTAACCCATTAATTTAAAAAGAAATTCTAAATCGTTCAGGAAATATTAAACATGCGCTTGGCTTTACTTGCTTTAACAGTTAGTTGTCTTTCATACGGAACAACAGCATACGCAGATTCACTTGCTGACAAATCTGTTGATGGTTTAGAAGTTCAATTACAATCCAAAGAGGCCGAATACAAAGCCTTTATTTCTTCATTAAATGATTTAAATACTCAAATGTCGGGGGAAGAAAACCGCCTCAACTTATTGCGTAACCAAGGCACAGAATTACAACACGCCCGTGCACAAGCCTTGTTGAATATGAATGAACAATATGAAGCAATGGTTGATAACCCAGAGCAAGATATTGCTCAAGCACAAAACGCTTATCGCCAAGCAATTAGTGATCAAAAACGCAATAAAGAAGACATAAAAAGCAGCGTGCAGCTACAAGAAGAATTGAAAGGTAAACTGGCGCAAGCTAATCTTGACCGTTTTACACTGGCAAACGCGCGTGAAGCGCTCATTGAAGAAATTCGTATCGCTCGCGTTAAACGTTTACGTGGCGAGTTTGAAAAACAAGACGAACTACGCGCAACGCAAATGGTTAGCTGTGACGCTCAAGAAACATTAAAACAATGTATCACTCGCAGTAATCAATTAGCTAAACAGAAAGCATCAAAAGAATTTGTTGATAGTTTATATGCCGCAGCGACTGAGTCAAACCTTATTAATAATCATAAAGATGACTCTGCGGCTCAAGTTCGCGTACTTAAACATAAAGTAATTTCTGGAGAATTTAGTGGCCAAGGTAATTACACAACCTCTGTCGCAGTAGAATTACAGGGCACTTTACCGGGTAGCGAAGCCTGTAAATTATTAAACTTATCCGCTCGTTACTGTACCAATGACCAAGAGCACCTATCCACTGCCGCTGTTAATGTAGACTCGGGTAACCATATTGCCTTTGACGATGACTCGGTATTATACGAAGTTACTATTCGCTCAGATCAATATGACGATGAAGTATTCATTGATGGCGTGAGTTATGGCTCAACTAAACTCTCAGTAATGTTAAGTGCAGGTATGCATGACATTGCCATTACTAAGCCTGGCTACCTTGATTATCAAGAGTCATTACGCTTAGTAAAAAATACCACCATTAAAGCTGAGCTCGTTAAAGCGTCGATCAATTTTGCAAATGGTGAAAAAATTCAAGATATTTTACCTAACGATGAATTAGGGCCTGAATTAATTGGCGTACCTGCAGGACGCTTTCAAATGGGTGATATGAAAGGCGCAGGGCTAGCAAACGAAAAGCCTGCACGTGGTGAAGAAATTTTAAAAGCATTTGCCATCGGTCAAAGTCAAATTACTGTAGGTGACTTTAAACGTTTTGTTAAAGAAACGAATTACGTTACCGAAGCCGAAAGTGAAAATGGCTGTGCGGCTTATGTTGACGGACAACCGCAATATAACAGCGTATTAAACTGGCGCAATCCGGGGTTTAAACAAGATGATGATCATCCTGTGGTATGCGTGAGCGACAAAGACAGCAAGACTTATTTGTCATGGTTAAGTAAACAAACAGCGCGTAAATATCGCTTACCTAACGAATTAGAATGGGAATATGTTGCTCGTTCAGGCAGTGTTGATAATTACTGGTGGGGCAGCGACATTGGTAATGGTAAAGCGAATTGCGCCTACTGTGGCAGCAAATGGTCTAACCGTAGTACAGCGCCTGTTGCTTCTTTTAGACCGAATAAGTTTGGTTTATACGACACAGTTGGTAATGTATGGGAACTAACTCACGGCAGTAAAGTGGTAGCACGCGGCGGTGCATGGAACTTTGCCCCTAAGTTAGCGCGTACATCAGTAAGATTAGAGTTATCTTCAGGTTTTCGTTCTAATTACTTAGGCTTTAGAGCATTACGCGAAAATTAATATGCCCACTAACAGTGGAATACAAAAAAGGAGCTTAAGCAGCTCCTTTTTTATATTTCATTATTAGTTCTTTGTCTTTAATGATAAGGTTTTGGCTGATGCTTGTTTATGACTCACTTTCTTGTTCGTAATCTTCTTTAATGGCGTTGACTTATTCACCCCAACACGTTTATTTTCCGCATCAACTTTTATTGATGTTTTAGAAGACCCCGCCACGGCATTGTTAATTTCAGCCATTTCCGTTTCACTTAAATCGCGCCATTGTCCGGGTCTTAAGTTCGCTAATTCAACATTCATAATACGCGAACGTTTAAGTTTAGTGACTTCGTAGCCTAAATATTCGCACATGCGACGAATTTGGCGATTAAGCCCTTGCGTTAAAATAATACGAAAAACAAATTTGCTCTGTGGTTTAACAATACAAGGCTTAGTAATAGTGCCAAGAATGGGAACACCCCGTGACATTCGCTCAACAAAGCGCTCGCTTATCGGTTTATCAACCGTGACAATGTATTCTTTGTCGTGTGCATTTTCTGCTCGTAAAATTTTATTCACAATATCACCATCGCTGGTTAAAAAGATTAACCCTTCTGAAGGTTTGTCTAATCGACCAATAGGGAAAATACGTTCTTTATGTTTGATCGCATCAATGATATTGCCTCTAACATGGCGTTCGGTGGTGCAAGTAATGCCAATAGGTTTATTGTAAGCAATATACACTCTGTCTGACTTATTGGTTGGCATTGCGCCAATGGTGTTACCGTCTACACACACAGTATCGCTAGCTTGTACTTTAGTGCCAAGCTCTGGCACCTTGCCGTTAATAGTAACGCGATTATTTTCAATAAGTTTGTCGGCTTCACGACGAGAGCAAAAGCCTGATTCACTAATGTATTTATTTAATCGTTTTTCTGTTTGGCTCACACCGCTTCCTACCAAGTTTTGTTAATTGGGTGCAGTATATCAAGAGGTAATAAGAAGTAGAAATAAAAAGCCCGTTGCTTAAAATTATACTAAGCAACGGGCTTTGCGCGTGTAGGTTATTTAAATTTATTTTTCAAAATAAAATTTGTCACGCTTATTGTCGTAATTTCCGACTTCATTCATGGTTTCAGCATCATAAATACGACCATTAATCATCGTATAAATAACTTTATCACTTACACGAATATCTTGGCTAATATCGCCATCTACCACAATTAAATCAGCCAATTTACCCACTTCAATTGACCCGATGTTGTCGTCAAGCCCAAAGGTTTTGGCTGGATTTATGGTGGCTGTAGCAAGGGCTTCAAGCGGTGACATGCCGCCTTGTGCCATCATCCACATTTCCCAATGCATAGCTAAGCCTTCACGCTGACCATGCCCACCCGCATTAACCATAACGCCCTTGTCGTTTAACACTTTAGCTGTTTTTGCCACATTAACATGGTTGTAGTGGTGATCTGGCGCGGTAGTTCTGCGCATCGATCTTGGATCTAAAATTTCGCTTGGTACATATTTACTTAACCGCGGGTGACGCCATACTTCGGTTTTATCATACCAAAAGTTTTCACCCCAAATACCGCCATACGCCACACCTAATGTGGGTGTATACGCCATAGTTGACTGTGACCACAACTGCTTAATGTCGTCGTACACTTCAGCAGTAGGAATAGAGTGCTCTAACGTCGTATGGCCATCAATAACCATGGTTAAGTTATGTTGTAGTAGCGAGCCGCCTTCAGGTACTACCATCATTTTGGCTTCACGCGCTGCTTGAATAAATTGCTGACGTTGATTACGGCGAGGTTGGTTATAACTTTTAACACTAAAAGCACCTGCCTTTTGCAAGCGCTCAATATGGAACTTAGCATCATCAAGCTTATCAACATGCGACGTTAACCCTGCCGCCGTTGCACCATATAAAATAGCACCCGTTGAAAATAAACGCGGAGCCACTATTTTACCTGCTTTTTGCATTTCACTAGCGGCAAAAAATTCGGTGGTGTCGTTAGACGGATCATGAATAGTTGTTACGCCAAACGTAAGCCCTGCGTAGTTCTTCCAGTTTTGCTGTGGAATAATTTCACTGCTGCCTTGTGAGCCATGTGCATGCGCATCAATCAAGCCCGGCATAATGCTTTTACCCGTAATATCAATAACTTTAGCGGCCTTAGGTAGCTTAACGTCACCTTTTGCGCCAACACTCACAATTTTATTGTTTTCAACCACTACCACGCCATTTTCAAACACTTGATCGCCGTTCATGGTGATCACTTTACCGCCAGTAAAAACTACAGTACCTGACGGCACATCGGCTTTTTGGTTAAAACCTAATTGAGTGGTAATAACAGCTGTTGGCTTATCGACATCTAGCTGCGCTTTTTTAGTTAATGAAAACAGTTGATCAATTTTCGCTTGGTGTAATTCATTACCTAAGCTCCAATAAATTTCATTAGAATCGCTATTCCAGTTAATACCTTCGCCTGCACGCAATGACAGTTTTTCAACCGGTAAGTTTTTTGCACTTGGCCCAATATTTATTACTTCGCCACGTTCGACTAACGGCGTTACAAAAACATTAAAACGCTCTGCAAATGCTAAATAATTACCGTCAGGCGATACTTTATATTCAGTGGCAAACTTACCTTGATACAATTTTTGTTCATGTTGGCCGTCAAGGTCTATGCGCATAAAGTGTGGCGTTTTACCGTTACGGGTAAAATAAATACGATCTGAGCGGTTAGCAAAATGCGGTTGTAGCCCATAGTTAGTCACTAAGCTTGGCTTGCCTCCTTTACTATTAACCACATACACACCACTATTTAATCCCCAATCAGGATTCATTATTGCGCCACCGTGAATTTTGCGATAAACCACTTTTTTACCATCAGGTGAAAAACTTGGCTCTATGTATTTACCTTTTTCTTGGGTAATGGTTCGGCTTTTTCCACCGCGAGCAGAAACAACTTTGACTTGACCAAGCTTTTTATCGTCCCAACTGACATAGGTAATTTTTTTACCATCGCGAGAAAAGCTCGGATTAAATTCAAAATGATCCTTTTGCTTGGTTAAGCGCTTTGCTTTTCCGTTATTAAGGTCTTGCACATAAATATGTCCAAGTGCTTCAAATACCGCTTTTTTACCATTAGGCGACACTTCAATATCGCGTAACATTTTCAAATCAAAGTCGTTTTGGTCTAGGTTTTGTTTAAAGCGTAACGCTTGTTGAATTTTCTTTTCCGCTTTGACATGAAATGGAACCACTTCAGCTTTTTTAGTCGCTATGTTTAAGTGATGTATTTTACCATCCACCCAAAACACTAAGCCTTTATTGTCAGGTGTCCATGCCATGGTTGGGTAAACCCCATGAATTGCCCATGTTTCTTGCATGTCGCGCTCTAACCCTTCATATACTAAGGTTTGTTTACCGCTAGCAAGGTCATAAAGATAGAGATTAGACTGAAAATCGTCACGACTGATAAAAGCGAGTGTTTTACCGTCAGACGATGGTGTTGGACGAATGGCGCCGCCCTTACCTGAAATTATCGTTTTAATTTCACCTGTTTCTAATTCCATTCGCTTAATTTTATAAATACCTTTTACCGAGTCTTTACTGTAATGAAAGGTTTTACCTGGCGTAGCGTCTTGCGAAAAATAAACATACTTACCGTCTGGTGAAAATGCAGGTTCACCTAAGTCTTTTTGATCGTTCGGGCGCTTAGTTAGCTTAACCCCTGAACCGCCTGTTTTATGATAAAGCCATACTTCACCAGCGCCTAACGAACGACCGCTGGTAAAATGTTTACGGCCAATTAAGTAATTGCCGTCTGGCGACCATGCGGGGCTGTTTAATAAACGAAAGTTTTCACTGCTTACCGCTTTTCCGTCACTACCATCGGCTTTCATGATCCAAAGATTATCACCGCCATCTTCATCAGAAGTAAACGCAATATGCTTTCCGTCTGGGCTAAAACGCGGTTGCATTTGCCATGCAATATCGGTCATCAAGGGAGTTGCTTCACCACCTTCTATCGGCAGTGTATAAATATCACCGAGTAGATCAAACACTAACGTTTTACCGTCAGGGCTAATATCAATGTTCATCCAAGTACCTTGGGTAACATCAATATTGGCTGTTTTAAACACACCTTGAGGTTGATTAACCGACCATTTTTCTTCTTTGTTTGCTTCAGCTTTATCAGCCAGTTTTTCGTTAGATTTTTCAGCAAAGACGCTTGTTGAAAATGCAAGTGACAGCGCTAAAGACAGTGCAACACTCACTTTAGACGTGGTAGTGGTAAACATAGATTGTTCCTGCGTTTTTATTTTTCTAAAAATTTAACGTATAAAAACACAGAAACACAGTTATTGAAATATCAATGCGACAAATGGCTATTCACATACTGTAAACAACCGCTGTCAT
>JBMZCX010000047.1:0-24272 GCA_049613795.1 Thalassotalea sp.
TCATGGTAAACAATTATGTGAGTTTCTGCTAAAGCACTTGCCTGAAAAACATCATGAACAATTTAACGTATTATCGCAACAAGGGTTAAGCAACCGTTATCAAGCCACTGAAAACAAGGTAGATGCAGATTTACAACAAGCAGCCTTACTTTGGATAACACACGCCTTGCCCGCAAAAAATAAACAACACGAAAGCGAGGCCTACTTATGATCAGCTTTGGCCTAATTTGGGTATTAGCCCTACTCCCTTTACCGTTAATTATATACTGGTTACCAGCAAAGTCTTACCGTGAACCTGCGTCATTAAAAATGCCAACCTTAGTACCTGGCGTAAAAGCGCAAGCCGTTAGTAATAGTCGTAAAAAAACACCCTTATGGTTATTAGCTTTACTCTGGATTTTGTTAGTTTTTTCAGCCAGTCAACCTCAATGGTTAGGCGAAGCAATTAATATTCCAACCGAAGGTAGAGAAATGATGCTAGCGGTTGATTTATCAGGCAGTATGCAAGTTGAAGATATGAGCTTAAACGGCCGTACGGTTAACCGCTTAACCATGTTAAAAGAGCTGCTAGGTGAATTTATTGACCGACGCGTTGGCGATAGACTGGGATTAATATTGTTTGGTGACGATGCTTACATGCAAACCC
Organism: Thalassotalea sp.; assembly: GCA_049613795.1. GTDB lineage: Bacteria > Pseudomonadota > Gammaproteobacteria > Enterobacterales > Alteromonadaceae > Thalassotalea_B. The sequence goes on from JBMZCX010000047.1 coordinate 647, forward strand.
CCATGACATATGATCGAAACACCGTTCAACAAATGTTAGATGAAACCGTTTTAGGACTCGTTGGCAAGCAAACCGCTATTGGCGATGCTATTGCCCTTGCGGTAAAACGTTTTGACGAGAAAAAAGAGTCTAACCGCGTATTATTATTATTAACCGATGGTCAAAATACCGCGGGTAAAATAACACCTGATCAAGCACTCGAATTAGCGGTTGCTAAAAAAATTACTATCTACTCTGTCGGAATTGGCGCAGATGTTATGGTGCAAAAGTCTTTATTTGGCGCGCGTAAAGTTAACCCTTCGAGCGAATTAGACGAAGACTCACTAAAGCGTTTAGCTGAGCAAACCAACGGGCAATATTTTCGCGCACGCAGTAGTGAAGACATGAGCCAAATTTATCAGTTACTTGACGAACTTGAACCCGTTGAGCAAGAACAACAACAAATGCGTCCACTAACTTCATTATTTTATTATCCATTATCAGCGGCACTGGCCTTAGCATTTGGCTACTTACTTTGGATAACTTTTTCACAGCGCTTTCGTTTTAAAAGCCACAGAGAGGAGTTAATATGATCGCCGACTTTCATTTTATTCGCCCGTGGTGGCTATTGGCAATTATGGGGTTAATATTTGCCATTCAGTTATTAAAGAAATATCGTCTTAGCCAATCGGGCTGGCAGCAACTATTGCCTAAGCATTTAGCTAACGAACTTATTGATAATAAGCAAAACACTAAGCCGCTGTCGTTAACCTTACCATTTATTATTGGGTTATTAACCATTACCGCATTAGCAGGCCCAACATGGAAAAAACTCCCTCAGCCTGTTTACCAAGTTGCTCGTGGCTCTGTACTGATAATGGATATGTCGTATTCGATGTACGCTACCGATATTGCCCCTAATCGTTTAACCCGCGCACGTTATAAGGCGATTGATTTACTCGATAATTTGAACGAAGGTGAAATAGGCTTAATTGCTTATGCTGGCGATGCTTTTGTCATCAGCCCGCTCACCGAAGACATTAATAATATTAAGTTGTTATTACCTTCATTAAGCCCTGATTTAATGCCAGAGCTGGGTAGCAACCCTTATGCGGCACTCTCTTTAGCTAATGAAATGCTTAAAAACGCAGGACACTTAAGTGGTGACATTTATTGGTTTACCGACGGCATCGATAATTCAGACATTCAAGATATTACTCAGTGGTCACGAGATTTCCCACATCGTTTGAATATATTAGGTGTGGGTACACGCTCAGGCGCTCCTATTAAGCTGAATAATGGCGAATTAATGAAAGATAACCAAGGTGGCATTATTATTCCTAAACTATCTGAATCTGCGTTAAAAGGTGTTGCCAGCCGTGGGCGCGGCAACTTTTCTACCTTAGTAACCAATGACAGTGATATTAAGACATTATTGCAACAGCCGTTAAACAACAGTTCAGAAAAAAAATCAGAAAATGCGAGTAATAGTGGCGACCAATGGCAAGAATTCGGTCCTTATCTATTATTGCTTATTTTACCGCTGGTATTAGGTTATTTCAGACGTGGCAGCTTACTCGCTGTATTACCGGTATTTATATTAATCACTCCGCATCAGCAAGCCCGTGCAGACATATGGCAAGATCTTTGGAAAACGAAAGACCAACAAGGCCAAGCGCATTTTAGTGCACAAGAGTATAACAAAGCCGCCGAGCAATTTAACGATCCTCTGTGGCAAGGCAGTGCCCACTATAAAGCAGGAAACTATGAAGAGGCCTTAGCGTCATTTCAACAAGTAGACTCGCCAGAATCTCTTTACAACCAAGGTAATGCCTTCGCCAAGCTACAACAGTTTGACCAAGCACTAGCCGCTTACGACAAAGTGCTTAAGCAGCAACCCAATAATGAAAGCGCTCAAGCTAACAAGTCGTTAATTGAACAATTAAAAAAACAGCAAGAGCAACAAAACAAGCAGCAGGAAGGCGAGAAAAACCAAGACCAACAGCAAGACGGTGAACAAGAAAACGATCAACAGCAAAATTCAGATCAAAACAAGCAGCAAGACGGCGAGCAAAGCGCTGAACAAAACTCTGAGCAAAAAAAGGGTGATCCACAAAGTTCAGATCAGCAATCTGAGCAAGATAAAAAAGAGCAAGAGCAACAATCAAAGCAACAAAAGTCTGACGCTGAAAAGCAAGCCGAAGAAAAGAAAAAGCAGCAAGAAGCCGCAACCAAAGAGCAAAAAGAAAATGAAGAAGGCACACCAGCCGAGCAACAAGCCGCTAAAATGGCACAGGCCCAGCTAGACAAAGAAACTGAGCAAAAGCATCAGCAAATTCTCAATAAAGTCACTGATGACCCGTACATGTTATTACGTAATAAAATGCAGCTTGAATATCAAAAACGACGCCAAAGTGGTAGTCACACAGGAGTTAAGAAAAAGTGGTAAAGCAAATATTCTGCCTTGTAATTTTACTTGTTTGTTTACAAGCTCAAGCCTTAGCTGAAGTGGTCGCTTCAGTCGATAAGAACCCTGTTATTGTTAACGAGTCATTTGTTTTAACCGTTACTGCCAACGACGATGTAGACACAAATGCACTCGACACTAGCGCCTTATTGAGCGACTTTATTGTTGGTCGTACTTCGGTAAGCTCGCAAACCAGTATGGTTAATTTTAAAACCTCGCGTTTAACCACATGGACCACGGTATTAATTGCTAAAAAAGCGGGTAATTACACCATTCCTTCTTTTTCAATCGACGGTAAAAATACACAACCTATTAGCGTAAACGTCATATTAGCTTCAGACTCAAAGGCAAGCGCCCAGCAAGACATTTTTATTACTAATGACATTTCAACCAAAGAGGTTTTCGTTCAACAGCAATTAACCTTAACGGTTAAGCTACACTTTTCGTCTGAGCTTAAACGCGGCAGCCTAACCGAACCAGAGTTAGCTGGTGCTAACATTGCGCAAATAGGTAAAGACATTGAAAACGAAACCATTATTAATGGCCGTCGATACCGCGTAATTGAGCGTACTTATGCTATTAGCCCACAACAAAGTGGCGATTTTGTGATCACGTCTCCGCTCTTTTCAGGCGAAATAATGAAACCATCTACACGTCGTAGCAACTTTTTAAGCTTTGCTGAAACTAAACCAGTTAGCGTTATTGGTGAAGAAATAGCGATCTCGGTAAAACCTATTCCTACCGATTACCAAGGCGTGTGGCTACCTAGTGAGTTAATTGCTATTCATCAAGAGTGGCAACCAAAACCTAAAAACTTTAAAGTGGGTGAACCTATTACTCGCGTTATTACGTTAACTGCTGCGGGTCTTTCAAAAGAGCAGCTCCCCCTTATTGAAATGGAAATGCCTACGGGATTAAAAGTTTACCCTGACCAAGCAGAGCTACACACAGGCATCAATAATAATCGCTTGGTAAGTCAAAAGGTAAGAAATTTTGCTATTGTTGCCAGTAAGTCAGGGGAATATCTTTTACCTGAAATAACCATCCCTTGGTGGAACACTCAAACCAATAGAATGGAGTATGCGACTATTGCCGCTGAAACAATTACTATTGCGCCTAATGCCGATATTGTAGAAACACCTCAAGCTGTTACGGCAATACCTCAAGCTAGCGTACCAGCAGAAAAACCAGTTGAAACAACTGCACCCACCCAAGTTATTATTGAAAAAACATCTTGGTTGCAATGGCTATTTCTAGGTTTATGGTTACTTACCTGTTTAGCATGGTGGCTTTCTGCTAAAAGAAAACCTTCTATACACAACACCAATAAAACAGCTCAAAAAAGTACTGACGCTTACCTTACCTTACTTGCCGCTTGCAAGAAAAATGAGCTAACCAACATTATGGCACTTATTGTACCTTGGTATCGCCAATTAACTGCTCAGCAAGTAGCAACGCTATCAGACGTTTGCCAACACGTTAACGACCCTGCTTTTGAACGAGAAATCGCTGAACTACAACATGCTTGCTATGGTAAATCACCAAGCGCATGGCAAAGTGAGCAACTACTTAAATTGATACAAGCAATTAATAAACAACCTCCTAGCCACAAAAATAATGAACAAACTACATTTTCATTAAACCCCTAAGGTCTGTTGATCTTTAAGGTAAGTCAAAATTAGCAAGTATAGCCGCAGTTAATGAACTAGCTGCTATGCTTGTTTTATCACGAGTATTCAAGCTCCATCAATTCACCATTGAAATATATTTTTATCCTTTGAAATTTTTTTTGGTGGCTGTAGGTCTATAACATTATGGCGACAAAACAAATACGATATGAAGCTTTAGTTAACGCATTACATGGCGATCTTTTTCGCTATGCGTACTGGCTTACCCACGATAAACACGTGGCCGAAGACTTAGTTCAAGAAACGTTTTTACGAGCTTGGCGAGCGCTTGACTCACTTAAAGACGAAAAAGCGGCTAAGTCATGGTTAATTACTATTTTACGGCGTGAAAATGCCCGACGCTTCGAGCGTAAACGCTTTGAAATGAGCGAATATGAAGAAGCAACCGTAGTTGATACCCAATTAATGAGTAATGAGCAAGACATAGAGAACCAATGGCTCAGAGAAAAAATAGCACAAATGCCAGAGGAATATAGAGAACCTTTGGTATTACAAGTGATAGGTGGCTTTAGCGGTGAAGAAATCGCAAGCATGTTATCACTTAATAAAAACACCGTAATGACACGCCTTTTTAGAGCACGTAACCAGCTTAAAGAAGCGCTTGATGAACAATCTATTGTAAGAGGTCAATCTAATGGATGATTTGCAATTTAGACGCAGTTTGTATGCAGATCCCAAAAATAGTGACGACGAACTATTAGCCGCACTAGCTAAAGATCCTGCCAAGCAAAAATTTGCACAAGAACTTAATGCCCTTGATGAAAAAATAGCGCAAGCACTAAACGTCCCTGTACCTGACGGCCTAGCACAACAATTAATGTTAAAGCAGTCGTTAGCCAGCCATCAACAACGTAAGCGTAAAACACGGGTGCAATTGGCGTTAGCCGCATCTATTGCAATGACTTTTGGCATTGCTTTTAGCTTAATGCAATTTTCACCCGCTTATACGTCGTTAAGTGACTACGCTTTTGCCCATGTTGAACATGAAGCACAGTATTTCAATAATAACGATCAAGCGCGTGTTAGCTTAGCCAGTTTAAACCAAAAAATGTCGTCATTTGATGGTGCATTTACCAGTGCGTTTGGTGAGTTAATTGCCGTTAATTTTTGTCGATTTGATAGCGTAAAAAGCCTTCATTTAGTATTTAAAGGACAATCTAGCCCTGTTAATATTTTTGTTGTGCCTAACAATGAATATTTAAACCTAAATGAACATTTTGAAAATAGTAAAATGCAGGGTTTGGTAAACACCTACGCCAATAATAAAATTATTATTGTTGGTGATAAAAGAGAGCCATTAAAAGACTGGCAAGCAAGTATTAATCAAAAAGTTCGCTGGTCTATCTAGACCTAGTTCGAATTAGCTAAAAATCCACTCAAGACCCTTATAAAAAAGGAGAGTGCCTATTAACACCTATTGAGTTAACTAAGATTAGCCATGCACAAGGCTAGCTACATTTCATGCCTTCATCGAAGGGATCTTATTAGCACTTGCCATAAACTGTCAACTTATAGCAAAACGATTAATATACCTTAAAGGAGTAATACAATTAATCCTTTAAGGTTTTTTTAAGCTGAACTCGATTGACGCACTAATGATGCTTAACGACTTCATCAAAAGTTTGCTCAATTTCAATCTGGGGTTTATGCGTTAGTATGCTGACCGAAACAACCGCTATAGTAGAAAAAATAAAGCCAGGCACTATTTCATAAATAGTGGAGCTTAAAGACTGACCATTAAAAGTAAATGGCGCATAAATCCAAAATAACACCGTGGATGCCCCAACAAGCATGCCAGCTAGTGCACCATTTCTATTCATTTTTTTCCAATGTAGGCTTAAAATAATAACAGGGCCAAAAGCCGCACCAAAACCTGCCCAAGCATTACTCACTAAGGTTAAAATAGAGCTATTACGATCAAATGCTAACATTACCGCCACAACAGCTACCAATAGTACTGATAACCGTCCCACCAATACTAATTGCTTTTCTGACGCGGTTTTATTTAAAAAGGCTTGATAGAAATCACCCGTTAATGAACTAGACGTCACTAAAAGCTGTGAAGAAATCGTGCTCATAATTGCAGCTAGAATAGCCGCTAATAAAAAACCAGCGATGAATGGATGAAACAATAACTGTGATAAAAAGATAAAAATAGTTTCAGCATCATTTAATACTGCACCTGATTTAGCCACATACGCAATACCAACAAATCCCGTAGCAACAGCGCCACATACCGAAACGATCATCCAACTCATACCAATGCGACGAGCCGCAGGTAAATCATTAATTGAACGAATCGCCATAAAACGTACAATAATGTGAGGCTGACCAAAATAACCTAGTCCCCAAGCCATAGCAGAGACAATACCAATTGCTGTTACACCGCCAAAAAGATTGAGCATTTCAGGATTAATGGTATTAATACTGTCACTGACCGCAGTAATACCACCAACATCACTAATAACAACCACAGGCACTAATATTAATGCCAAAAACATAATACAGCCTTGCACAAAATCCGTTAAGCTTACCGCTAAAAAGCCGCCAAATAAGGTATACGCAACAACAACACCTGCCGTAATATAAAGCCCTAAGTTATAGTCTAAACCAAACGAACTTTCGAAAAGCTTACCGCCAGCAACAATACCCGACGAAGTATATAAGGTAAAAAATAGAATAATAACGATTGATGATACTAAACGTAGCATTCGGCTTTTATCGTGAAAGCGATTTTCAAAGTAATCAGGTAAGGTTATCGAGTTATTAGCCACTTCGGTATAGGTTCTCAACCTTGGTGCAACAATTAAATAATTGATGTAAGCGCCAATAATTAAACCTATTGCAATCCATATACTGCTTAATCCAGTTAAATACATTGCACCTGGTAACCCCATTAACATCCACCCGCTCATATCTGATGCACCAGCAGATAATGCCGTAACCGACGGGCTTAAGTTTCGTCCTCCAAGCATAAAACCAGCGACATCACTGGTTGATTTTTTATAAGCGTACCAACCAATAGCTAGCATAGTGATAAAATATAAAGCGAGTGCAATAAACGTTGCTGTGGTCAAAAAAGCCTCCAAGACTATTAATTATTTTTATTAACAATTTAATTACAGTAAAAAAACAAAAAAAGCAAAAACAAAGGACTATAATATGATCAATTGATTCATTTATCTTCTTTGTGTTAATAATATTAAGTCATCAGGTGTATCGAATATCTGCCAAAAGAAAGTAATATTTTTAATCACATTGAATTTTTCAAATTAAAATATTTAATGAATTTATTAACTTTTTATAATATCTTTAAAAAGTTAAAATAATCAGGACGCTATATGTATTTTTATGCCGCAAGACAACCTATATTAGACCAAGACAAAAACCTGTTTGCTTATGAGTTATTATTTCGCGATAGCATAGATAATGTATTTCCTGATATTGATGGCGACGTCGCCACCAGTAAAATGGTTGAAGCAAGCCAGTTTAATGTAGGTGTCAGTGACTTTACTGGTAATAAGCCCGCGTTTATTAACTTTACCCAAGAAACCATTGAGCAAGGCTATCCCACTATGCTAACGCCTGAAGAGGTTGTAGTAGAGGTCTTAGAAACAGTAAAACCAGGTAAAAAGCTATTATCACTGATTAAAGATTTACATGAAAAAGGCTATACCATTGCCTTAGACGATTACGAACACCAAAATGTTTGGGGGCATTTTTTCCCTTATATTAATATCATTAAAATCTGTTGGCGCGAAACCTGCCAAAAAGATATGGCTGTGATAAAAAACGCTATTGCAGATTTCCCACATATAAAATTACTCGCAGAAAAAATTGAAACCCACGAAGAATATAACCAAGCCAAAGAACTCGGTTGTGAATTATTTCAAGGGTATTTTTTTGCAAAACCAGAAATGGTAAAAACAAAAAGTTTATCGCCCTCACAGATGGCGATGGCTGAACTCTTATATGAAACGTCGAAGCCTGAGCTTGATTTAGTTAGCATTACTTCAGTATTTCAACGAGATGTTTCTTTATCTTACAAATTATTACGCTATGCTAACTCCCCAATTTTTAGGCGCCGTTCTGAAATATCAACTATCAAACAAGCGTTAGTAACTTTAGGTGCGGCTGAATTAAAGCGCTTTCTTGGATTAATGTTTGCAACGAATGTGAACCCTGACAAGCCAACTGAATTGATTAATTTGGCTATGGCGAGAGCCAAATTCTGCGAATTTACCGCCGGCGAATTAACCAAGCCACTCGATACGTCAACTGCGTTTTTAACGGGTTTGCTGTCCATGATAGATGCAATTCTTGATGAAAGCTTAGAAAATATTTTAGATAAACTGCCACTAGCACAAGAAATAAAAGATACATTATTGACCCAAAAAGGGCCAATGGCAGCTCTGATAAAACTTGTGGTACTTATTGAACAAGCTCAGTGGGATAAAACAAGTTTAGTGATGGAAAAGCTAGGCTTAGACAAAGACAAAGTCATTAAAAGCTATAACGAATCATTAGCTTGGGCAGATGAGCAATCTCAACACATTGATTAAATTAACTAATTGAAATCACACTGTAGATCGGCCTTTAGGCCGTCAACATTACAAATAAACCACAATGAGTTAAAGCCCAACCTACAAAAATATTCATATCGTCGAATTAAAATATGTAGGTCGCTCTTTAGAGCGACAATACACCAAACATTCTATGATGGTAAAGCCCAGCCTACAACCATGTTAACCTTCAATAAAGCCATTCGGGTTATTTGACTGCCAACGCCATGTATCGGTGATCATGGTGTGCATATCACGCTCTGCTTGCCAATTTAATAAACTATTCGCTAATTCCGCATTAGCAAAAACGGTTGCAATATCACCCGTGCGTCGTGGCTTAATATCATAAGGGATTTCTTTGCCACTTACCGCGCGAAAGTTTTCAACAATTTCCAATACTGACGTACCATTACCCGTGCCTAAATTAATAGCACGGCAACCTGAGATTTTATCAATATTTTCAAGAGCTTTCACATGTCCTAGTGCTAAATCTACCACATGAATATAGTCTCTTACCCCTGTACCGTCTGCGGTGTCGTAGTCATCACCAAATACTTGTAATTTAGGTAAGCGACCTACCGCAACTTGCGCAACATAGGGTAATAAGTTATTGGGAATACCATTAGGGTTTTCACCAATTAATCCCGATTGATGGGCGCCAATAGGGTTAAAATAGCGCAAGCACGCAATTGACCATTCAGGGTCGCTTTTCGCTAAATCAAACAATACATGCTCGATCATCAGCTTGGTTTGTCCATAAGGGTTAATGGCTGACGTTGGCATGGTTTCAACCAGTGGTGAAACATTATTTTCGCCGTAAACGGTTGCTGAAGAACTAAAGACAAACTTTTTAACATGATGATCAGCCATCACTTGTAATAAGTTAATCGTGCCTGAAACATTATTATGATAATAAGTTAACGGCACCTCGCTAGATTCACCAACAGACTTTAGGCCTGCAAAATGTATTACTGCGTCAATACTGTTTTTTGAAAATACATCATTCATGGCCGCGCGGTCACAAATATCAGCCTTGATAAACGTTACTGTTTTACCCGTAATTTGCTTAATGCGATCAAGTACTAAAATATTCGCATTCGATAAGTTATCAACGATAATAATATCATCCGTCGATGCTAATAATTCTACTACCGTATGGCTACCAATATAGCCTGCGCCACCCGTTATTAATATGCTCATGCACGCTCTTCCTTAACTTCAATCACTTCAAAAACTAACAATACGTTACGAATAATACAGTTTAACTGTTTCTATAAACTTTGACACTAACTCAGCAGGTAAATAATTAATCCCTGCCGCTGCCGAGCGACCACCACCTGTTGGAAATTGAATACAAATAGTATCAGCACCTTGCTTGTTGGTTAACGGCGCACGTAAACTAACGCGATATGAGCCGTCGTCATTTTCCGTAAATACAGCGTGCGCTTTACTCGGCGATTGATTAGCCAAGTCGTTACCAAGTACGCCACTCACGCGCCTTGCCCAAGGGGCATCAGGTAAAGCGATTACTTTACAGACAAGGTCATCAGCAAGTACTTGAGCTTGTTCAACATGCGCCATATCTTGTAAATAGGCACCTTCTAATGTTCCAAAAACAGAGTGTTGATCGTTAATAAGATCTAACGGGTTCTCAAATTTAAGTAACAATTTAAACAGTTCGGCTGGCGGAAAATGTAAATCGTCAATTGAAGCGCCGTAACCGTTATAGTTTACGTAAATACCTAATGCCTTTAGTTTATCTTGCTCGTTTTGGCTTAAACCTAATGTATCAGCAAGCGCTATTGCCGCTGCATTCATATTATCGCCAAAAGCCGCTGCTACTGCCCAGTGAGCATATTTTCCATTCAAGTACTGATTAACTAATAAGCTGGTACAGGTATTAGCGTCAGTATCAATAATCGCGGTTAAATGTTCGCTTTGAGATACTTCACCTGTGCGATGGTGATCAACGTACAGTACAGGAATATTGTGCTTTAGTACTTCAGCTAATGCTTCGGTGTTTTTCTCCATTGAAACATCAAGAACCGTCACCGAAGTTGCTGTTGTTACATCAACTTGGCTAACTAAATTTATATCGCGTTTAACCCCCGTCACTAACATTGAGCTTTTGGGCTCTGCTAAACGTAGCTGTACTAACGCAATAATACCGTCGGCATCGCCATTAAAGACATCAAAATGCATTTCTTATCCTTAAAATTAATCGATATACTTATTAGCAATTAAGTAATCTACAATGGCCTGCGCGCATTCTATCACGCTCAACTGTGCGGTTTTGATATGTAGCTCAGGCGCTGCTGGTATATCGTAAGTTGAGTCTATTCCAGTAAAGTCTTTAATTTCACCCGCACGCGCTTTTTTATACAAGCCTTTAGGATCGCGTTGTTCACAAATAGCGATTGGGGTATCAATGTAAACTTCAATAAATTCACCTTGTTCCAACATCGTTCTTGCCATTTCACGATCACTGGCGAAGGGCGAAATAAAGGCAGTAGAAACAACCAAACCTGAATCAATAAATAACTTACTGACTTCGCTTATACGGCGAATGTTTTCAATGCGATCTTCATCGCTAAAGCCTAAATCACCATTTAAGCCATGGCGTACATTATCGCCATCAAGTAAATAACTATGGCAACCGCGCTCAAATAATAATGCATCTACCGCATTCGCTACGGTTGATTTACCTGAGCCACTTAAACCGGTGTACCACAATAAACAAGGTCGCTGCTTTTTAAGCGCTGCTCGTTGTGTTTTGCTCACTTGCTGCTGATGCCATACTGTGTTTTCTGTTTTCATCGTCGACATAATTGTTTACTTACTATTTATAATCATTAAAAAGGAAAAACCAAAGGTAATAACGTTAATACCACTAAGGTATATGCAATAGACACTGGAATACCAAACTTCACCACATCGGTTAACGAATAGTTGGCCGCGTTATACACCATGATATTTGTTTGATAGCCATACGGACTAATAAAACTCCCACTCGCCGCAAAAGCCACTGCCATAACAAACGGTAAAGGGCTAACTTCAAGCCCAATCGAAATACTATAAGCAATTGGGAAGAGTAATGCCGCAGCCGCGCTATTAGTCATTAGCTCTGTCATTATTAACGTGAGTAAAAATATAACCACTAAGGTTAAATAAGCACTCTGCCCTTGCAGCACATATTCTATATTTTTTGCAAGCAATGTAGCTACACCGCTTGAGTCTAATGCCTGTGCTAACGTTAATGCGCCAAGCACAATCATCCAAATTTCTAATGGAAAGCGGCGTTTAACTTCGTTAATGGTTAAACAGCCTGTAAAAATTAGAATAGCCACATAAAACATCAGCGCTTTTAATAAGCCAATAGCGGTAAATACCGACACAGCAATGGCAGCAATAAAGCCAAAAACCGTTAAACTGTCGCGCCAGCCAGAAAGCATATTTTCTGGCGTATGCCCTGACACAATATAAAAGTTTTTGCTTAAATTAGTGCGAGAACTAAAGTCGTTACCCACCGCCAATACTAAAAAGTCGCCCGGCTGAATAACAAGCTCACCCAACTTCCCTGAAAGTGCTACGCCTTCTCGCCTAACCGCCACTACAGCAGCATCAAAACGCGCGCGAAAACCTGCCTTTTTTAAGGTTTTTCCAACAACCGCTGAATCAGGCTTAATTAAAACTTCAGTAAAATTATCTCTCAGTAAACCATCTTTTTCGGCAAATAAGGTTAAGCCGTCAAACTGTTGTAACACCAATACTTTAGAAACATCGCCTGAAAAAATTAATTTATCGCCTTGCAGCAAAATTTCGTCAGGGGCAACAGGGGTGATCAAACGTCCACGGCGCACAACTTCCACTAAAAATAGTGAGTCTAAATTACGTAAGCCGTTTTCTTCTACCGTTAAACCAATAAGCTTTGATTCGCTTGTGACTTCCGCTTCTACTAAATAATTTTGATTGGCCATTTTTTCTTGAGCCATGTCTGGCAAAGTGTATTGGCGCGCAATAATAATGACTAAACAAACCACAGCGGCACATAAACCAATTAAGGTAAAATCAAAAAAACCTAACGCGGCATGCCCTTGCTTAATCAGCATGGTATTAACAATTAAATTAGTTGATGTCCCCACTAAAGTGAGCGTGCCACCTAAGATAGCGGCAAAAGATAAAGGTAAGAGCAATTTACCTGGGTTAATGAGTTTATTGTTTTTAATTGTAGAAATTAACGCCGCAACAACCGCAGTATTATTCATTAACGCTGACGCGAAAGCAGTATAAACTAACGTACGCACGGTAGATTTAAAAGGTGAGCCGTTGATCATCACCGCAGATAAACGCCGTAAAATACTGGTTCGTTCAAATGAGAATGATGCCAGTACAAGTAATATTAAGGTGACAAGACCGGGGTTTACTGCATTAGCTAAGACATCATCAGTATTAACATAAGAAAAGCCTAAACACGCGAATAAAGCTGCTGCAAAAACGCGCTCAGGAAATTGTTGGAATTTAATAAGCCCAATAAAGGTTGTAGCAAAAATAGCGATAAGCAACCATTGCATTGCTGCCATTATTGTTTCCTTAGTTGTAACCTACAAATGTGTATAGACAAACCAGTGTCTATAGCTAAGAAGTCAACGGCATGACGATAAAATTAAATAAAGTCATACCGAGGGCTCTTTATCAGCGCTGAAGCTTAATTAACTATTAAATAGTTTTTTTAAATCTCGTGCGCCCCAATGAGGGAAGTGTTTACGCACTAATGCGTTAAACTCAAGTTCAAATTCACCATAGGCCTGTTGGTCTTGCTCAACAATTGCGTCAGTGATCATCCCAGCGCCCACGGTTATATTACTTAGTCTATCAATAATAATAAATGCACCCGTTGAACGGTTATATTGGTATGAGTCGAAATGTAATGTTTCAGCGACTTCAAAATTCACCGAGCCAATTTCATTTAACGCTAATTGAGAGGCACCAGACGTTTCCATGGTATTAACATCAACACGGTGTTCGATTTCTAGCACATGGCCTGTGGTTATTTTACTACCTTGTTTAATGTAGTATTCACGCCCCTTCTCCAATTCGTCTTCATGCATCCAAACAACGTTAGCATTAAACTCTTTAGCTGAAGTTGGCAAATAGCCTTTTTTAACGATCATTTCGCCACGGCTAATATCAATTTCATTTTCTAGGGTTAGTGTTATTGCTTGCCCTTTATCTGCACGCTCAAGTTCACCGTCGAATGTAACAATTGATTTAACTGTGCTTTCTTTACCTGATGGTAATGCAACAATTTCATCACCCACACGAATATGACCCGAACCAACCGTCCCCGCAAACCCTCTAAAGTTTAAGTGCGGACGATTAACATATTGCACTTGTAACCTAAACTCAGTGCTCACTTGATTCGCTTCAATGTTAACGGTGTTTAATAACTTCATTAACGTGGCACCCGGATACCAATCCATATGAGTGCTTTCTTCAACAACGTTATCGCCATTTAAAGCAGAAATAGGCACAAAGCGCACATCTTCAAAGGCTAAGTCATCAGCAAATTCACGGTAATCTTTCTTAATTTCTTGGTAACGGTCTTGGCTATAATCAACCAAATCCATTTTATTCACCGCAATAAGTACATGTTTAATACCCAATAACGAACAAATAAATGAATGACGGCGAGTTTGTACTTGCACACCATAGCGCGCATCAATCAAAATAATAGCTAAATCACAGGTTGAAGCACCCGTAGCCATATTTCGAGTGTATTGCTCGTGGCCTGGTGTGTCTGCAATAATAAATTTACGTTTGTCTGTTGAAAAGTAACGGTAAGCAACATCAATGGTAATGCCTTGCTCACGTTCTGATTGTAACCCGTCAACTAATAGGGCTAAATCGATTGTTTCACTCGTTGTTCCCGACTTTTTGCTATCACTTTCAATAGCAGCTAATTGATCTTCAAAGATCATTTTTGAATCGTGAAGTAAGCGGCCAATTAAGGTGCTTTTACCGTCATCAACGCTACCACAGGTTAAAAATCTAACCAGTTCTTTATTTTCGTGCTGCTTTAAATACGCTTGTATGTCGTCTGCAATTAAGTCTGATTGGTGACTCATGTTATTTCCTTTGAAACTTGTAACCTATGTTCAATAATATTGAGCTAAAAACGTGTTAAGAATAAACTTAGAAGTAACCTTCCATTTTTTTCTTTTCCATTGATCCTGCTGAGTCATGATCGATCACACGGCCTTGACGTTCAGAGGTTTTCGTTAATAACATTTCTTGAATAATATCGGGTAATGTTGCCGCTTCTGATTCAACTGCCCCCGTTAATGGGTAACAGCCTAACGTTCTAAAGCGCACGTTTTTCATTTGCACTTCTTCACCTTCAGCAATAGGCATTCTTTCGTCATCAACCATAATTAACGTGCCATCGCGTTCAACTACTGGACGCTTCGCAGCAAGGTATAATGGAACAATTTGAATGCTTTCTAAATAAATATACTGCCAAATATCAAGCTCAGTCCAGTTAGATAAAGGGAATACTCGAATGCTTTCACCTTTGTTAACTTTGCCGTTATACACATTCCATAACTCTGGGCGTTGGCTTTTAGGATCCCAGCGGTGGTTTTTATCTCTAAAAGAATAAACACGTTCTTTAGCGCGTGATTTTTCTTCATCACGTCTTGCACCACCAAAAGCGGCATCAAAACCATAATGATCAAGCGCTTGTTTTAAGCCTTGCGTTTTCATCACGTCGGTATGTTTTGCACTACCATGAACAAAAGGGTTAATGTCCATTGCTATGCCGTCAGGGTTTTTATGTACTAACAACTCAAAGCCATGTTCTTTTGCCATTTGATCGCGAAACTCAATCATTTCCTTAAATTTCCATGTGGTATCAACATGCAACAACGGAAAGGGAATTTTACCCGGGGCAAACGCTTTACGCGCTAAGTGAAGTAGCACTGCAGAGTCTTTCCCTACAGAATAAAGCATTACTGGCTTATCAAATTCGGCTGCAACTTCTCGAATAATGTGAATTGATTCAGCTTCTAATTTTTGTAAATGTGTTAAATTCATGACTTTACAACTAGCATTGATGAAAATTTATGAAGCTATTTTGACACAAACATATAAGCCTTTCCATATAAGAAAAAGCTTTGATATACCAATAATGAATAAGTATTAGGTTTGCAGGAAGTAAATTTTATTTAGTTCGTGCTAGCTGCAGTAAATTGGCAAATAAGCGCCATGGTTGACGATGATAGTTGAGTATCTTCGGCCCCGTCAATTACCGCTAAAATTTGTTGGCCAAGCTGCTTGCCAAGCTCAACTCCCCACTGGTCAAAAGAGTTAACTTGCCATAAAAAGCCTTGCACCGCTATTTTATGTTCATACAAGGCTAACAGTGCGCCAAACGAATGCGGCGTTAACTGCTCAAATAATAGTGTATTACTTGGCGTATTACCTTTCATCGTTTTATGAGGAGCAAGGCGTGCTGCCTCGTCAATACTCACGTTTTTATCAAGCAATTCTTGCTGCGCTTGTTGCAGTGACTTTCCTTTCATTAACGCTTCACTTTGTGCAAAGCAATTAGCGACCAATACCTTGTGGTGCTCCGTGAGTTTGCTTGCTCCTTTTAACGCCACAATAAAGTCGGTTGGAATAATTTCATCACTTTGATGCATTAACTGCATAAACGCATGTTGGCTATTAGTGCCTTCTTGCCCGAAAACAATTGGCGCAGTTGGCCATGCTAATTTTTGGCCTTGTTTATTTACCGATTTACCATTACTTTCCATATCGGTTTGTTGCAAATAGCCTGGGAGCGCTCTCAAGCTATGATCATACGGAAGAATAGCTAAACTAGGGTACTGTAAAACATTACGGTTCCACATCCCTAGTAAGGCCATTAATACAGGCATATTCTGCTCAAAAGGGCTGGTTTGAAAGTGTTGATCTAACGCATAGGCACCTTGCTTAAACTGAGAAAAAGCGCTATTTCCAATGGCTAATGCTAGCGGTAAACCAACAGCAGACCACACAGAAAAACGGCCACCAACCCAGTCCCACATCGGTAATATATGTTTTTCGGATAAACCAAACGCAGTGGCTTTAGCAATATTAGTACTGACGGCAAGCCACTGCGTTAGCATGACCTGTTCAATATTAATGAGTGAATAATTAGCGCTCTCAGCAGCCATCCATTGCTTCACTGCTTGTGCATTAAGTAAGGTTTCTTGCGTGGTAAAGGTTTTAGAAATAACGATAACAAGCGTTGTTTCAACCGATAAGCTAGCCAGTTTTTCTTCAACCGCAGCACCATCAACATTGGCAAGTACATGTACCTGTAATTGCTGACTACAATAAGGCGTTAAGGCGCTTAGTGCGACTTTGACCCCGTAAAATGAGCCGCCAATCCCTATCACAAGTACATCGGTATACTGTTTACCATAGGCCGAAGTTAATGTGCCAGAGCGCACTTCATCAACGATTCTTGCTACTCGCCGCTCGGTATTAATAACTTCTTCAGCATCATCTTTTAAAACGGCTTGTTTAATAGCGTTAGGCGCACGCAATACTGAGTGAAGTACCGCTCTATTTTCTGTTTCGTTAATGTTATCACCACGAAACATTTGTGCAATATTATCAGCGAGCTTTTGTTTTTCAGCCCATAAAGTTAATGCCGATAATTCATCTGTACTAATATTTTGTTTAGAAAAATCGAGAAACAGCCCCGCCGCAGATAAAGACATATCGGCAGCACGGCTACTGTCTAAAAATAAAGAAGCAATAGAACGCTCATGAGCTTTTGCAGCGTCTACGACATCATTTAATAACATCGCAGCGCCCCACTATAATAAAACACTAATTCCCTCGTTAGCTAATTAGCGTTTTAAGGTAGTCGTTAAATTCTTCACCTAATTCTTGATGACGCAGTGCATATTCAACATTCGCTTTCATGTATCCCATTTTTGAACCACAATCGTGAGACTTTCCGGTCATATGAAACGCCTCAACAGGCTCTATTTTCATTAAGCTGGCAATGGCATCTGTTAGCTGAATTTCATCACCAGCACCTGGCGGAGTAAATTCTAATAAGTCCCAAATAGGTGCTGACAGCACATAACGTCCTACTACCGCTAAGTTAGAAGGTGCTTCATCGATAGGCGGCTTTTCAACCACCTGTGTCATTACTTTTGACTCGCCAGCAACTAATGACTCACCATTACAGTCGGCAACACCATAACTACTTACCAGTGCTTCAGGCACGGGTTCAACCATAATTTGGCTATGCCCTGTTTCTTCAAAACGGCTTAACATAGCCGCAAGGTTTTCAGTTTTTAAATTCGCACTGGCATCATCTAAAATAACGTCTGGTAGCACTACAACAAAAGGTTCTTCCCCAATTAATGGTCTGGCTTTTAATACCGCATGGCCTAAACCTTTAGCTTCACCTTGGCGCACATGCATAATGGTGACGTCTTTAGGGCAAATAGCTTGTATTTCTTCTAATAATTGGCGTTTAACACGTTTTTCAAGCGTAGTTTCTAATTCGAACGACTTATCAAAGTGGTTTTCAATGGCATTTTTTGAAGAATGAGTCACCAGTACAATTTCTTTTATACCAGCAGCTACACACTCATTAACAATGTATTGTATAAGAGGTTTGTCAACAATCGGCAACATTTCTTTAGGAATAGCCTTTGTTGCAGGTAACATTCGAGTGCCTAAACCCGCTACAGGGATCACTGCTTTTTTAATATTTGTACTCATTGTATTTCTCTTTCTTCCTATTTAATCCATTAATGCATAGTTATAAATGGTCAACATACCATTTCATTGCTTTAGTAATACCTTGTTGAATACGGTATTGTGGCTCATAACCTAAGCGTTTTTCCGCTTTCGAAATATCAGCTTGTGAATGACGCACGTCTCCCGCTCTAAAATCTCGATATACCGGCGTTTTATCAACAACAATATCGTTTTCAGCCAATGCTACCTTCAAGCTATCAAATAAAATATTTAATGTAGTGCGATCGCCAACGGCAACGTTATAGACTTGGTTTTTACCTTCCTCATTTGCTAATGCAGCTAAAATATTGGCTTGTACCGCATTTTCTATAAAGCAAAAATCACGAGAAGTTTCGCCGTCGCCATTAACAAAAACATCTTCTTGATTATACATTGCAGCCGTCCACTTAGGAATTACCGCCGCATAGGCACCATCAGGGTCTTGGCGCTTACCAAACACATTAAAATAACGTAAACCCACACTATTTAAATCATAGGTGCGTTTAAACACATCAGCATAAAGCTCGTTCACATATTTTGTAACGGCATAAGGCGATAAAGGGTTACCAATATTTTCTTCCATTTTCGGTAATGCCGGATGGTCGCCATACGTTGAACTGGAAGCCGCATAAACAAATGTTTTAACTTTTGCTTCTTTCGCCGCCACCAACATATTTAAAAAACCCGTAATATTAGCAGCATTGGTGGTAATAGGGTCTTCAATTGAGCGTGGCACAGAGCCTAACGCCGCTTGATGAAGAATATAATCAACGCCATTGGTCGCTTGCTGGCAATCAGCTAACTGGCGAATATCACCTTGAATAAAATTAAAATTTTGCCATTGAGCGTCAGACACTGTGGCTTGCACTTCGTCTAAGTTTTTTTGATGGCCGGTGGCAAAATTATCTAACCCCACCACTTTTTGGCCAAGTAATAGCAATGTTTCTAATAAATTTGAACCAATAAAGCCCGCACAACCAGTCACTAGCCAAGTATGTTGAGTAGATTTCAATTGCGTTTGAATGTCTTGATAATGACTCATATTAAGTCCATATCCTATAGTGAGTTAATGATAATTTAATGACTGTCTTTACTATTGAGCAAAACGCCAATGTATACACCTTGGCGTTTGATAGCTTGCTTATAAGCGAATATCAGCTAATTCAGGGTCTAGCATGTATTTTAAATCATAAATAACATGCTCTGCTTTTAAATAGCCTTTAATATCACTCGCTGATAACAGCTTAAATTGATTGTGCGCAACGGCAAAAATAACCGCGTCGTACTTATTGTTTTCAGGCGCTTTAATTAACTCAACCCCATATTCATGTTTTGCTTCCGCAGGATTAACCCAAGGGTCATAAACATCAACATTAATATGGTATTCGGCTAATTCAGCAAGAATATCGACAATTTTAGTATTTCGCACATCAGGACAATTTTCTTTAAACGTTAATCCCATCACCAATACATTCGCATCGTTGATTTGAATTTTCCGCTTAATCATCTGTTTGGTTAATTGCGTAACCACATAGGCTCCCATGCCGTCATTAATACGTCGGCCCGCTAAAATGACTTCAGGGTTATAGCCGATAGATTGTGCTTTATGTGTTAAATAATACGGGTCAACACCAATACAATGACCGCCGACTAAGCCAGGACGAAATGGCAAAAAATTCCATTTAGTGCCCGCAGCTTTCAAGACTTCTTCAGTATCTATATCGAGTTTATTAAAAATGACTGCTAATTCATTAATTAGCGCGATATTCAAGTCTCGTTGCGTATTTTCAATGACTTTCGCCGCTTCCGCCACTTTAATTGAAGAGGCTAAATAAGTACCTGCAGTAATAATAGACGCATATAAACTGTCAATAAATTGAGCAATTTCAGGAGTAGAGCCAGAGGTTACTTTTAAAATATTAGTGACTCGATGCTCTTTGTCGCCAGGGTTAATACGTTCTGGGCTATAGCCTGCAAAAAAATCAGTATTAAAGGTTAGGCCCGAGACTTTTTCAATTTCAGGTAAACATTCGTCTTCGGTAGCGCCTGGGAATACCGTTGATTCATAAATAACGATATCGCCTTGGTTAATTACACTACCTAGCATTTGGCTTGCTTTAATAAGAGGCGTTAAATCTGGCTGTTTATGCTCATCAATAGGTGTTGGTACGGTAACAATATAGACATTACAATCTTTCAGTGCTTTAACATCAGCCGAATAATTAATAAATGGCGACTCGGCCATTTCTTCTTTTGACACTTCTAAAGTAAAGTCATTGCCGCTATTAAGTTCTTGAACGCGTTTTTGATTAATATCAAAACCTAACGTTGGATATTTTTTACCAAACTCAACCGCCAGCGGCAAACCGACATACCCTAAACCGATGATAGCTATTTTAACATTTTCTAAAGTGTGTAACATAATCAGCACTTAATCCTTTATTATCTATTTTAGATGTCTGTCTTAGAAATAATCATTAAGTAATATTACTATTATTTAACAAATGAACCCAAGAATAAATTGTTAAAACCACAGATAAAATAGAATATAAAGCCATTATTAAGCAAACTGCCAATCATTCAAGCTTTTGTTCACTGTAAATAAAACTTTCATTTATCCTTTCAATTGAAAAGGCTAATAACTTGCACTTGCCACTTATCCTCGGTATAACAAGCGCAGATTTTATAAAATTAACGTCATTTCGAACCAATTTCATACAATTTGTTCAAATTAAAATCAACCTATAATAATTACAAATAAATGACGCAATCAGGAAGGAAAAATTTATGAATACGCAAACTGACCAATCATTTTTTGGTCACCCGAAGGGACTTCAAACCCTCTTTATTACAGAAATGTGGGAGCGCATGAGTTACTACGGCATGCGCATGCTTCTTGTATTATTTATGACCGCGACATTACAAGAAGGAGGCTTAGGCCTAACCGTTGCCTCTGCAGCGGCTATTTATGGTTTATATACAGGTAGTGTCTACTTTATGGGCTTACCTGGCGGCTGGATTTCAGATCGATTATTAGGTGGTCAAAAATCTGTATGGTATGGGGCAATCATAATAATGATTGGCCATATTATTTTGGCGATCCCTAATGATAATACATTTTTTATCGGCTTAATTGTGGTTATTTTAGGCACAGGTCTATTAAAACCAAACATTGGCGCTATGGTAGGCCAATTGTATTCAGAAAAAGACGTACGCCGTGATAGTGGTTATGCTCTTTATTATATGGGGATTAACCTTGGTTCGGTTATTGGTTATGCCGTTTGCGGTTACTTAATGGAGAATGTTGGTTGGCATTGGGCCTTTGGTGCGGCTGCCGTAGGTATGGGATTAGGTTTAATTCAATATAAGCTTACAACGCCTAAACTTGCTGGTGTTGGTGAAAAGCCAGTGCATCCAATGTCAGAGAAAGCACAAAAAACCAGTTGGTCAATCATTAGCGCAACATTAGTTGGTATTGCTATTGTTACTTCATTAGTTTTTAGCGGTACAATTGCTATTGATCCTGTCGTTGTCGCACAATATGTTGCCATTGCATTCTCATTAATATTCATTATTTATTATGCTGTTATTTATTTTTTCAGTGATTTAACCTCAAATGAAAAGAAACGACTTTGGGCGCTTCTACTTATTTGTATCGCCTCAGCATGTTTTTGGTCTGGTTTTGAACAAGCAGGTTCTTCATTAAACCTGTTTGCCCGTGATTATACTGATCGCTTAATAGGGTCATTTGAAGTACCTACGGGCTGGTTTCAGTCATTAAATTCTGTATTTATTGTTTTATTATCGCCTTTCTTTGCTGCTCTGTGGATTAATTTAGGAAAAAAATGGGTAAGCCCTTCTTACGGACTTAAATGTGCCTTTGGCTTAATTGTAATGGCGAGTGGTTTTATTGTAATGTTTTTCGCAGCACAATATGCCGCTTCAGGCATGAAAGTAGCACCTTATTGGTTAGTTGCAACCTACTTCTTACATACCGTTGGTGAATTATGTTTAAGCCCTGTTGCATTAAGTGCAGTAAGTAAATTATCTCCTAAGCGTTTTGCTGGTCAAATGATGGGCATATTTGTATTAACCTATTCTATCGGTAATATCATTTCAGGCTTATTAGCGGGTAATTATGATCCAAATAACGTTGAGCAAATTCCATCGCTTTATATTCAAATTAGTTTATTTAGTATTGGTATTGGTATTGTCATGTTATTAATTGGCTTAAAATCAAGATACTGGGAAAGCCTAGCATCAGACGATGAAGATGAAAGCCCTAAAGAGAACTTAACAACTAATGACAAAGCAGCAGGCTCTGTTGCTTAATTACTAACTTGTTATTACTCTCAAAATAGCCAACTTATTCAGTTGGCTATTTTTTTCTTTAATTTTTCCCTTTTCCCCTTTATGGTTGTTACATCGCAGGTAAACATAGCAACCTTAATGAGCAACTCTCACCATAACGATCGCAGCGAACTTAGAAAGTTCATTCGCCATCAACGAAACCACCTTAGCCAAGCAACGCAAACCCAAGAAGCAATGCGCTTATTAAATGTATTGAGTGCCCACCCAAATATCATAAAAGCGAGCAATATTGCGCTATACCTTAGTAACGATGGTGAACTAAACACTGAGCCATTTATTCACTGGTGTTGGCAGAAAAAAATAAACACTTATCTACCTGTTATTCACCCTTTCAGTAAAAGTCAGCTATTATTTTTACACTATCATCAACACTCTAAAATGAAAGCCAACTGCTATGGTATTTTAGAGCCTAAACTCAATGTGAACGATATTATTCCTACTCACGCATTAGACATTATTTTTACCCCTTTAGTTGCTTTCGACGAAGCAGGAAACAGAATGGGCATGGGCGGCGGCTTTTATGATCGCACATTAGCTCACTGGTATAGAGATTACCAAACCAATAAAAAGGCAACACCTCGCCCCATTGGTCTTGCCCATGATTGCCAAAAAGTGAGCAGTCTTACAGCACAAGCTTGGGATATTCCCTTACCAGAAATTATCACCCCCACGCAACATTACCGTTTTAGCTCACATTTATAATCCTGAAGAACAAAGCCCATGACAGCAGTTAAGCTAGCTTGTTATACTAA
>JBMZCX010000048.1:0-24154 GCA_049613795.1 Thalassotalea sp.
TATTGGTATTATTTATTTTGGTTAATGTAATTGACGGCCTAAAGGCCGACCTACAGTTATAATATTAGTGATTCTAGCACCTGAATTTCTGAAGCCTTTTACCCTGTAAATCTCATTGATAAGTCGACTGCATTTACATGTTTGGTTAATGCGCCTACCGAAATAAAATCAACACCTGCTTTGGCGTATTGGGTTAACGTGCTTAGTGTCATATTACCTGATACTTCTAATTTTGTTTGCCCTTGCGATATGTCTTGGGTGAGCTTTACCGCCTGCTCAATCATTTCAGGGGTAAAGTTGTCGAGCATGATAATATCGGCTTTTGCATTGAGTGCTTGAGTGAGTTCAGCTATTGACTCTACTTCCACTTCAACGGTTTTATCGCTATGGTTACTGCGCGCTGTGGTAATTGCTTTTTCAATGCCACCACAAGCGGCAATATGGTTTTCTTTAATAAGAAATGCGTCAAATAAACCTATTCTATGGTTAACACCACCACCACATTTAACGGCATACTTTTGTGCACTGCGTAAACCCGGTATGGTTTTTCGCGTATCGAGTAATTTAGTGCTTGTACCTGCTAAGCAGTTTACATAGCTGTTCGTTATAGTGGCAGTGCCAGAGAGTGACTGCAAAAAGTTCAATGCCGTGCGTTCACCCGTTAGTAATAAACGCGCATTACCAGACAGTTCAAATAATGTGTCGTTAGCGTTTACTTGCTGGCCGTCGGTAACGTGCCATGTAATTTTTGTCGCTTGTTCATCATTTAAGTTATAAGCGTTATCGAGAATTTTAAATACTTGGTTTACCCATTCAACGCCACACACTACGCAGTTGTCTCTACTAATTACCGTTGCATTAGCTCGGTTATTTTCAGGTATTAATTGTGCGGTAATGTCTTTGGTGTTGTTCAGCTGGCTGAGCGAGTTAATACCTAAGTCTTCAAATAAAGCTGATGTGACTGATTGTGTAATATTGGATAAAAGCGATGGTGAAAGCATTTAGTTTATTTCTCGTAGTTTAAGCTGTTTACCTGTTTGGCTGAATTCTACTCTTTTTAGTGCGCTCATGCCTAACAGAATTTCATTTGTTTTCATGCCCGGATTAACATGTGCGTTAACATCATAAAGCGTAATGTTGCCAATGCTGAGGCTGTTAATTTTAGTATAATAAATACGAACCTGCCCATTGGCGGTGTTTGCAATACCTTGCCCATGAGTAGTTAGGTTAAGCGTGTCGGCTATATGTGCGGGAATAGAGACTTGTGTGGCACCCGTATCAAGTAAAAAAGTTACTGCTACCTCATTAATTTTACCCGAGGCCACATAATGTCCTCGTTTATTTTGTTGCAGAATTACCTCTGCTTGGCCTTGGCTATTAAGGTGGTTTTCAGGGTTGGTGTTAGGGTTTAGTTGTTGTTCAAGTACTGATTGAAAAACAAAAGCAAGTAAACCAAGCGCGGCTATCCATGCAAACCAAATAAAGTATTTACCAAGTGTGGCGGTAGGGTCAGTATTGCTCATGATCTCAATTTGTCTGCTATAAAAGGCGAATTAACTTACTGTTTGGCTGCTATTGTATTATTATTTTCACTATAAATCAGATGAAATAATTATCTTTTGCTGTGAATACACCTTTGAAAATAGTTAATGGCTGGCTTGATACCGCTACACACATACCATCACCTCATTATAATGAACGACCCGACCATGAATGTATTTCATTATTAGTAGTGCATAATATTTCACTGCCACCAGGGGAATTTGGTGGCGGCTATATCACTGATTTGTTTTTAGGGCAGCTTGACCCTAATGCCGATCCTTACTTTGAAACAATTGCGCAGTTAAAAGTATCAGCGCATTGCTTAATTCAACGTAATGGCAATGTTATTCAGTATGTGTCGTTTAATGATCGAGCATGGCATGCAGGTGTCTCTAACTTTAACGGTAAAGCGCAGTGTAATGACTTTTCAATAGGAATTGAGCTAGAAGGTAGTGACGAAATTCCTTATACTGAAGCACAATATCAACAACTTAGCGAAATAACCTCGGCTATTAAACAGGTTTACTCTCGCGTTGGTAATAATATTGTTGGGCATTGCGATATTGCCCCTGAGCGAAAAACCGATCCCGGTAAAGCATTTAACTGGAATTACTTTCAATCATTATTGTCTATATCAAAGTCATAGGCTTAAATAATTAATGCCTAAATAGGAAGAAACATGAGTTTAATTAGCTTATTAATTGCATTGGCCGCTGAACGTTATTTGTCATCGTCTGTTTGGCAGTTTAACTATTATTATCAAGGTTATTTAAATCTATTTAATCGCTTTAATACTGCTCAGTCGGTAACAAATGAAAGCGACAAAGACAGCGCGGGTATCGATAAAAACTCTCCTTTAGCTAACGCGGCCTTTATCGCATTGCCTGTTATTGCCTGTTATTTATTTTTAGGGCTATTGGGCGACGGTTTCTTTTATTTAATTGCATCCACTTTAGTGCTAATTGTATGTTTTGGTTGTGTGAAAACTCGTAATTGTTATAAGCAATACCTGCTTGCTGCTTTTAGGGGGGAATCGACGACCTGTGAGTTGCATCATTTACAATTATTACAAGACAAGAACCTTGCAGGTATGGGCTTTGGGCAAAGCTTAGTGTGGCTAAATTATCGCTATTTTATTGCCATTATGGTGTTTTTTGTACTATTTGGCGCGCCAGGTGCATTGGCTTATCGGTTATTAGTTAAGTTAAACGAGGGTAATCGTGTACCGTTTGAGCAAGCGTTAGGAACCGAATGTGAAGAAGCGCACAGCGCTGCTAATGAAAGTGTTGAAAACGAAGACGTGAAAGACGCTGAATGTAGTAATGAACAACCTGCAGAAAATATTAATGCTCTGAGTCAGCAACTATTGTTTTGGTTTGACTGGCTGCCAGTACGGTTTGTGTCATTAGGTTATATGTTGGTGGGGCACTTCTCCAAAGCGATGCCTACATGGCTTGAAAACTTTTTTGATCTTGAAAAATCACCTCATACGCTATTAATTGATGTGGCGCAAAAGTCTGAAGACTTTATGATAGATGAAAACGACTGTACGGCTGAGCCTTGTTTATTAGTACGCCTAGCTAAACGTACTCTACTGTTATGCTTAGTGGTAATTTCTGTACTAATATTAACGGGCGTATTGAGTTAAGCTTTACTTTCAATTGGCTTTTCTATCCATTGCCATGCTTATTTATTGGCCTGAACAAAAAAGTCAACCAACAAATTTGTACGCCAGCCTACAGCAAACAAACCGACAATAAACATTAATAATCAAAATTGAACATCAGCCTACCTTGTAGGTTGGTGTTTACGCCAACAAGCTCAAATTTTTGTATTCATTGTTATCTTATCAGGTCTTACCTCTTAGTTTTTGTTGAAAAAACAGTCAAATGTTCTAGGTTTTATTTACATTATTCTTTTATTTTGTTATTTTTACGTCAGATTTATAATGGTAATACCAATTTACCTTTAACGTTTTTTAATGTTTTAAGTATTAAAATAACGCTAATTATTTGAATTATAATTGAATTGTAAGGTTTTATGACTTTAGCGAATATTAAGCAGCCGGTAAAACAAGCAAAGCTTTCAGATGTGATTTTATCGCAGCTAGAGTCGATGATTTTAGAAGGCAGCTTAGTTGCAGGACAAAAATTACCGCCAGAACGCGAATTAGCGGTTCAATTTAATGTATCACGCCCATCTTTACGTGAGGCGATTCAAAAGTTAGAAGTTAAAGGTTTAGTTAACCGTCGCCAAGGTGGTGGTACCTTTGTTAGTGAGAATATCTTAGCGGGCTTTTCTGATCCGCTGTTCAATTTAATGTCAAAAAGTAATGAATCGCAGTTTGATCTATTAGAATTTCGCCACGGCATAGAAGGTATGTCAGCTTATTATGCGGCAATGCGTGGTACACAAGCTGATTTTGATGAAATTCAACTCAAGCATGACGCAATAGGCCAAGCACAGCTAGACAATAACTATCGTGAAGAGGCCATAGCCGTTTGTGACTTTTATTTAGCTATTTGTGGTGCCTCGCATAACGCGGTGATTTTGCATTTAGCGCGCAGTATGTCGGCGTTATTAATTGACAATATAGAACAGAACTTAACAATTTTAGCGCAACGACCTGATATTTTTGCGCAAATAGCGGATTACCGCACACGGTTAATGAACGCTATTTTAAGCGGTCAGCCACAAAAAGCGTGGGGAGCAAGCCATCGCCACCTCGCCTTTATTGAAGAAGTTTTGCTTAAGCTGACGCAAGAGCAAAGTCGAATGCAGCGTTCAATGCGCCGTATGCAAAAAATTTAACGAAAAGTAATACGAATAATTAGGATTGATAGGCTGTGTTTTACTATCAATTATTTAACCTTAATAATTTTATAACTAAAGATATGGAGACTAAGTAAACATTATGTCTGAGCTCCCAAGTATTGATATTGATTCATTAGAAACCCAAGAGTGGTTAGAGTCGATGGAAGCTGTTTTGGAAAACGAAGGTCCAGAACGCGCACATTATTTATTAGAAAAGTTAATTGATCATGCTCGTCGTAGCGGTACTCATTTACCTTTTGATGCAACCACTGCTTATGTAAATACTATACCTCCAGGGCAAGAACCTCATATGCCTGGCGACCAAACTATTGAAGCGCGTATTCGTGCGGCAATTCGTTGGAATGCCTTGGTGTTGGTACTACGTGCATCTAAAAAAGATTTAGAACTTGGTGGCCATATCGGTTCGTTTGCTTCGTCTGCAATGCTTTACGATGTGGGTTTTAATCATTTCTTTAAAGCGGCATCTCCACAAGATGGTGGAGACTTTATTTTTGCTCAGGGACATATTTCTCCAGGTATTTATGCGCGTTCATTTTTAGAAGGGCGTTTAACTGAAGAGCAAATGAATAACTTCCGCCAAGAAGTTGATGGTAAAGGGTTATCTTCATACCCACATCCGCATTTAATGCAAGATTTTTGGCAGTTCCCAACGGTTTCTATGGGCTTAGGTCCATTACAGGCAATTTATACTGCACGTTTCTTAAAGTACTTAACTGACCGTGGTATTAAAGATTGTTCAGGCCAACGCGTTTATGCCTTTCTTGGTGACGGCGAAACAGATGAGCCAGAATCATTAGGTGCTATTGGTTTAGCCGCGCGTGAAGGTTTAGACAACTTAACCTTTATTATTAACTGTAACTTACAGCGCCTAGATGGTCCTGTACGTGGTAACGGTAAAATTATTCAAGAACTTGAAGGAACATTCCGTGGCGCAGGCTGGGAAGTGACTAAAGTGATTTGGGGTAGCTACTGGGATGCATTACTCGCTCGTGATACTTCAGGTAAGTTACTACAGTTAATGAATGAAACTGTTGATGGCGAATACCAAAACTGTAAAGCGAAAGGTGGTAAGTACACCCGCGAAAACTTCTTTAATAAGTACCCAGAAACCGCTGAAATGGTGGCTAATATGTCTGATGAAGACATTTGGCGTTTAAACCGTGGCGGTCATGATCCTGTAAAAGTTTATGCGGCTTACGATAAAGCGCTTAAAACTAAAGGGCGTCCTACGGTAATTTTAGCTAAAACGGTTAAAGGTTATGGTTTAGGCGCTGCTGGCGAAGGTCTTAATATTGCGCATAACGTGAAAAAAATGGATGTTGATTCAATTAAATATTTCCGTGATCGTTTTAATATGCCAATTAGCGATGACAAAATTGAAGAACTACCATTTTATCAATTTCCAGAAGACAGTGCTGAATACAAATATATGAAAGCACGTCGCGAAGCGTTAGGCGGTTCTTTACCTGCACGTCGCGAACAGGCTGAAGAAAGCTTAGAAATTCCGCCGTTAAAAACATTTGACGCGATATTAAAAGGTTCAGGTGATCGTGAAGTTTCGTCAACCATGACCTTTGTGCGTGTACTTAATAGTTTATTAAAAGATAAAAAAATTGGTAAACGTGTTGTGCCAATTATCCCTGATGAAGCACGTACTTTTGGTATGGAAGGTTTATTCCGCCAAGTCGGTATTTACGCTAACGAAGGACAAAAATACATTCCACAAGATGCTGACCAAGTAGCTTATTATCGTGAAGATAAAAAAGGCCAAGTATTACAAGAAGGTATTAACGAGCTAGGCGCTATGGCGTCATGGGTTGCTTCTGGTACGTCTTACTCAACCTGTAATGCGACCACTATTCCATTTTATATTTACTATTCAATGTTTGGTTTCCAACGTGTTGGTGACTTAGCATGGGCAGCGGGCGATAGCCAAGCGCGTGGCTTCTTGTTAGGTGCAACGGCAGGTAGAACAACGCTTAATGGTGAAGGTTTACAACACCAAGATGGTCATTCACATGTACAAGCAGGATTAATTCCTAATTGTGTGACTTACGACCCGACTTACGGCTACGAAGTTGCGGTTATCGTACGTGACGGTTTACGCCGTATGTATGAAAATAACGAAAACATTTTCTACTACTTAACCTTAATGAATGAAAACTATCAGCATCCTGCAATGCCAGAAGATAAAGACGTTGCTGATCAAATTATTAAAGGTATTTACAAACTAGAAAATGTTGCTGCGAAGAAAAAAGCCGTGGCGAACGTACAATTGTTAGGTTCGGGTACTATTTTATTACAAGTACGCGAAGCGGCACAAATTCTAGCCAACGACTATAACGTTTCTAGTGATGTTTACTCAGTAACTTCGTTTAACGAATTAGCACGTGAAGGCCAAGAAATAACGCGTCAAAACATGTTAAACCCTGAAGCAGAGCAAAAAACACCGTATGTTGGTCAAATTATTACTAACGAAAACGGTCCTGCAATAGCGGCAACTGACTACATTAAATCGTACTCAGACCAAATTCGTGCTTTTATTAACACTGATTACCGTTGTTTAGGTACTGATGGTTTTGGCCGAAGTGATAGCCGTGCAAATTTACGCCGTCACTTTGAAGTGAATGCGGCTTATGTTGTGGTTGCGTCGTTGTTTGAATTAGCTAATCGCGGTGAAATTGAGCGTAGTGTTGTTACTGAAGCGATTAAACGCTTTGATATTGACACTGACAAGCTTAATCCACTTTACGCTTAATTAAGAAGGAGAATTTATTATGTCTGACATTCAAAAAATCCTCGTTCCTGATGTAGGTGGCGATGAAGTTGAAGTTATTGAAATTTGTTTTGCTGTTGGCGACACTTTAGAAGCTGATGAAGGTATTGTAACGGTTGAAACTGATAAAGCGTCGATGGATATACCTGCGCCAGTAGCTGGTGAGCTTTCTGCATTAAATGTTGCCGTTGGCGATAAAATAAAAGAAGGCGATTTAATTGGTGAAATGAAAGTCGCTGGTGCTTCTAGTGAAGCAGCGCCTGCGGCTGAGCCTGAAGTTGCAGCATCTGCGCCAGAAGTAAAAGTTGAACCAGCAGCTGTTGTTGAAACTGCACCTGCGCCAGTGGCCAGTGGTGGCAGCGAAGTTATTGACATTGTTGTGCCTGATATTGGCGAAGATGGCGAAGTTGATGTAATTGACGTATTAGTTGCTGTCGGCGACGAAATTGCGGAAGAAGACGGGTTAATTACCTTAGAAACTGACAAAGCTACCATGGACGTACCTTCGTCGCATGCGGGCATTGTTAAAGAAGTTTTCGTGGCTACCGGTGGCAAAGTTAAGCAAGGCTCGTTAGTGATTAAATTAGAAACTAACAATGGTGCACCAGCGGCTATTGAGCAACCTGCAGCACCTGCGCCTGTTAGCGAAGCACCTAAAGCAGCTTCTGCTCCAGCAGCACCGCAAAAAGCGGCACCCGTACCGCACCACCCGCAAGCGGGCTCGTTTAAAGAAAGTAAAACGATTTATACGTCGCCGTCTATTCGTCGCTTAGCGCGCGAATTTGGTGTTGATTTATCGTTTGTTAAAGGCACGGGTAACAAAGGTCGTATTCTTAAAGAAGATGTACAATCATATGTTAAATATGAATTGTCTCGTCCTAAAGCGAATGCAGGTAGTAGCGTTGCTTCAGGCGAGGGTGGTTTACAAGTGGTGAGTGCTAAAACCATTGATTTTGCTAAATTTGGTGAAATTGAAACGAAAGCACTATCACGTATTCAAAAGATTTCAGGACCATTTTTACATCGCAACTGGGTTACTATTCCACATGTTACCCAGTTTGATGAAGCTGACATTACTAACGTTGAAGCGTTCCGCAAAGAGCAAAATGTTGTTTGTGAAAAGCAAAAGCTTGGTTTTAAAATTACACCATTAGTGTTTATTTTAAAAGCAGCAGCAGACGCGCTTCGTGCTTTCCCTACGTTTAACTCAAGCTTGAGTGAAGACGGCGAAAGTTTGATCTTGAAAAAGTACATCCATATTGGTGTTGCGGTTGATACGCCAAATGGCTTAGTTGTGCCAGTGGTACGTGACGTTGATAAAAAAGGTATTCATGAATTATCACGTGAATTACTTGAAATCAGCATTAAAGCGCGTGAAGGCAAATTAAAAGCGGCTGATATGCAAGGTGGTTGTTTTACTATTTCAAGTCTTGGTGGTATTGGTGGTACGGCATTCACGCCAATTGTTAATGCCCCAGAAGTGGCGATTTTAGGTGTATCAAAATCTGAAATGAAGCCTAAATGGAATGGTAAAGACTTTGAACCTAAGCTAATGTTACCACTGTCAATGTCTTACGATCATCGTGTTATTGATGGTGCATTGGCTGCGCGCTTTACGGTGCATTTAGCCTCGGTAATGAGCGATATTAGAAAGCTGATTTTATAGTGTAGTTAGGTCGAATTTTAATTCAATGATGTTTCAAAAGGTAATGAGTGAAATATCTTATTTGTCGAAATAAATTTCGACCTACATCAATAAAATAGACGATTAATGATGGCGATTTTTGTTGAGTTTCAGTAAACTTCCAGCCAGAAAGTCAAAAATAAATTATTATTTGTTGCTTGCATTGTTTTGTAAGCAATAAATCACAAACAACAAGTTAATTTGAGGTTAGCATGAGTAACGAAATTAAAACTCAAGTAGTAGTTTTAGGTGCAGGTCCTGGTGGTTATTCAGCAGCATTCCGTGCAGCTGATTTAGGCCTAGATGTGGTATTAGTAGAAAGCCGCGCAACATTAGGTGGCGTATGTTTAAATGTGGGTTGTATCCCATCAAAAGCATTACTTCACGTTGCTAAAGTTATTGATGATGCAGCTGCTATGGCTTCTCACGGTGTTACTTTTGGTAAGCCAGAAATTGATTTAGATAAAATTCGTGGTTGGAAAGAAAGCGTAATTGGTCAACTAACGGGTGGTTTAGGCGGAATGTCTAAAGCGCGTAAAGTTAAAACAGTAACAGGTTTTGGTAAATTCACTTCAGATAAAACTATTGAAGTTGAAGGTGCAGACGGCAACACCACAATTACTTTTGACAATGCGATTATCGCTTGTGGCTCTTCAGTTATCGACTTACCTTTTATTCCAAATGATGACCCGCGCGTTATTGATTCAACAGGCGCGTTAGAATTAGAAGACGTTCCAGGTGAAATGTT
Source organism: Thalassotalea sp. (assembly GCA_049613795.1). GTDB lineage: Bacteria > Pseudomonadota > Gammaproteobacteria > Enterobacterales > Alteromonadaceae > Thalassotalea_B. The sequence continues at coordinate 9,586 of JBMZCX010000048.1, forward strand.
AGTACTTGGTGGCGGCATTATCGGCTTAGAAATGGGAACTGTTTACAACGCATTAGGTTCTAACGTTTCTGTTGTTGAGTTTGCTGATCAATTAGTACCAGCAGCAGATAAAGATATTGTTAAAATTTACACCAACTACAACAAGAAAAAGTTCAACATTATGTTGTCAACTAAAGTGGTAGCTGTTGAAGCAAAAGACGATGGTTTATACGTTACTTTTGAAGGCAAGAATGCGCCAGCAGAACAAGTGCGTTATGACAAAATTTTAGTCGCTGTTGGTCGTAAGCCAAATGGTCACTTAGTTGCGGCTGATAAAGCAGGTGTAAATGTTGACGAGCGTGGCTTTATTAACGTTTCTAACGAATTACGTACGAATGTAAATAACATTTTTGCGATCGGCGATGTTGTTGGTCAACCTATGCTTGCACATAAAGCAGTGCATGAAGCGCATGTTGCCGCTGAAGTTATTGCGGGTAAAAAACATGTATTTGACCCACGTTGTATTCCTTCAATTGCTTATACTGATCCTGAAATGGCTTGGGTTGGCGTTACTGAGCGTGAAGCTAAAGAGCAAGGTTTGAATATTGAAGTGGCTAACTTCCCATGGGCAGCTTCTGGCCGTGCGATTGCTTCAGCGCGTACTGAAGGCAAAACTAAGATGATCTTTGAAAAAGAAACAGGTCGTGTACTTGGTGGCGCTATTGTGGGTATTAACGCGGGTGAAATGCTAGGTGAAATTTGTTTAGCTGTTGAAATGGGCGCTGACGCGGAAGATGTGGGCTTAACTATTCATGCTCACCCAACGTTAAACGAGTCTATTGGTTTAGCAGCTGAAATATTTGAAGGTTCAATTACCGACCTTCCTAACGCTAAAGCCGTAAAGAAAAAGAAGTAATTTGTAACGCTTACTTTTAATGGGAGAACCCCATCCTAAAAGTATAAGTTGAAAAGCCAGCATGAATTAATGCTGGCTTTTTTATGCGCTTCTCACTACCCAATCTAATTTTTTATTATATTTCAATTTGTTAGCTATCTATTAAACCTAATTCAGGTTGCTTATTGTTATCGTGTGTCATATTTTTTTACACATAAGTACTATTTTTATTTTGGTGTTTTTGTGCAAAAAAAATAAGGATTTAAATTATTTTTAAGTTTTTCATTTAGTTACGTGAAATGTTATTTGATTTTTTGTACAAAAAAATTTTACACAATAAGGATGCCTTACTGAAATTAAAGACCATTTTTTTGTTTTTTTTGTTTTAAATTAAGCGCTTAATTATATTGGCAAAGAATATGCAATGTTAAGCGTTAAGTGATTACATGTAGTTAAAGTAATCCTACAATTCTATGAAACGGAAGAAGGGTAACTGTAATGAATAATTTAAAAAGTTTTAAAAAAGCGTTAGGGATGATGTCACTAGCCTTGGTTTGTTCTTCAGCTAATGCTGGTCAAATAGTCACTGAGTGGGACTTTAGTACTTGGGCTGAATTTACTGGGTCAACATTCTCTACAGGGAACGGCGCTACAACGCAATTAGCAAACGAGCTGTCATGGGGTTGGGATGACCTAACTGCTGACTTTACCAATGCGACTGGTGATGCTAGTACCAACCGAAGTGCTATTACATTAGGTACAGGCACTATTGATGATACTCGATTAGGTGGTGGAGCAGTTTCAGGTAGTATTGATACTTATATTAATGGCTCAGGTGGAACCGACGGTATGGGTATTAGTGCGACTCATTGGAATAATCCGCTTAATTCTGCCTTTTCAACATTAACATCAGGAATTTTAACTGATTATCTTACGTTACAGGCAAGTTCTCCATATGTGGGGTCTATTGAAGATGCCCCAACATTAGCTATCGACTTTAAATTTTTAGAAACACCTAATAATGGTACTGCTGGAGTTTGTTTAAATGGTGTGAGTACAAATGCATACCCTAGTGGTTGTCCAGATATATTTGGCTTTGAATCTAGTTTAACCACAGGCATTCCATTTGAGTACGATGAAAATGTATACGGTTTAAATATTTTAGTTTTTGATGCCGATGGCAATGCGGCCACATTCAGTCAGTTAGGTGCTGGTTACTGTGGTGCATTAGGTTTAAGTGATACATGTGTAGGTTTAGTTACGGCTGAAAATGCGACAACCTCTTTTCAATTTGGTGTAAATATTAACTATCTTCGTGAAGCGTCAGTACCTGAGCCAAGCACATTGCTTTTATTGGCTGGTGGCCTAATGCTAGTAGGTGCGAGCAAGCGTAAAATTAACGTATTAAAGTAAGTTAAATAACGCCTAAATAGAACATGAATTAAGGCTTATGAGGGTAGCTCATAAGCCTTTTTTATTTCACCTTTTTTCGACTATGATAATACCGTTCCGTATAAAGAAGTGAACACTTAGAACGATATAAGCGACATTGCACAAATAAAATCTATTCTACATCAAATATATCTTTTTGCCGCTATCGTGGTGCCCATATCCCCCCTAAGGGCGATTTTTAAAGGCTTATATGCTGCATTATTGATTTCGATAAGGTTATTATACGGATGTAATACACGCCCTAAAGTAACGCAGGAACAGTTACCAAGAGTAACCTTTATCTTCACTCAATGCTTTATCTTCACTAATGCTTTATCTTGATTTGTTTTTCCTACGCACAACAAGATCAACACGCCTAATAAAAATGGTATTAATAAGGGTTTAAATGGATACTTGGTTTTGACAGAACGACTTGGTTTCGACCTCGCGCTTTAGCGTCATATAGTGCTTTATCTGCACGTTCAATAAAATCACTAGCGCTTTCATCACCTCGTTGTGCAACACCAAAGCTTGATGTCATTTTAATATTATTAACCCAAGATTTTTGACTAATAATACTACGTAAATTTTGCGCTAAAGCAAAAGCATCAGACAGTACGGTATTAGGACAAACTAATAAAAACTCTTCTCCGCCCCAGCGGGCTAATAAGTCCGTACTACGGCAGTTTTCATTCAATGATTTTGAAAATTCTTTCAAAATTTCATCCCCAATGGCATGCCCATGGGTATCGTTTATTGTTTTAAAATGATCAATATCAATAAAAATAAGTGACAGTTTTTTCAATTCTTTCGTAAAAACGGGTTGAATACCGGCACGATTAAGCGCTCCTGTAAGTGGGTCTCGCTCGGCTTTGTCTTTAAGTACTTGAGTCTCAACATTAAGTAATTTATTTAACTGAGTTAGCTCTTGTGCTTTTAATTTACTATGCGTGAGTTTGCTGCGTGAATGGGTTATATTTTGATAGAGCACGATAATTGCTGCAGTAACCCATACCAATATAAGTGAAAAAAACACTTGCCCGTTAGTGAAAAGCTTACCAGTAAACTTGATATATTCTACTTCAAGTAAATGTTGCCTCTGCGCCATATTGTTACCTGTTGCTAGTTCAAGCACCATAACATTTTTAAACTCTGGAGCTGAGTGCTGTATGGGAATTTTTTGTTGATTTAGCCACCACGTTGCTACTTGTAAGCTTTTCATTGGAATTATAGTGGTAGATTTTTGATTTTGAGGCCAATATTCAATACCTACATATTTCCATGTATCTGAATTTGTGATTTGGGAATATTTAGTATTAAAACTACGAAGTTGAAAGCGAATACTACTTTCAGGAGAGTTTAGATATTTTGCCTTAACATGCACTTGAGAATAAGTTGAAAGGTTCAAACCTTGGTTTACATCTGTATTTCCTTCCTCAAAAAAATGTATAGCAAGTTCACAAAAAGGCCAACCATAATTCGACTTTTTAATATTACAGGTGAGTAGCCACTTATTATCTTCTGTTGTTAATGTTACAGAAGATTCTCCTCCTAGCGCTTTATCTCCAATAAATCTAACATTTTCTGTATTTTCAGGGGTGAGTAAAATAGAAGTATTTAATGAAAATCTTTGTAATAAAATAGCGATAATGGTTATTATTAGCAAGCTTAGAATTAATAAGTTGTAGACCTTACTGCGTGCCATTTTCTTATCACTCATGTAATTTACCTGTATATTAATTGATAATTTTATCTCGAACAAAATTTAATCATGTAAGATTAATACGTCCTAGATTAGTCGTTTAAAATAGCAACTGTTTTAAACGTTTTAGCTTTATTTTAGTATGAATCTAAATAATTGTAATAAGTTATTTTGGTATCATAAAGATTGATTTTTCATCAGAAATATAATTTTTTAATGGAGTTGTTGTGAAAAAAATCGTACTTTATAGCAGTAATAGTTGCCCGCATTGTGATAAAGCCAAAGCTTTTTTATCGAGACAAAACATTAACTACCGCTTGTGTAATGTTAAAACACCAGCAGGACAAAAAGAGTTAGCTAGGGCTGGGTTTCGCTCTGTGCCAGTGATTAAAATATCGGACGAATATGTTGTTGGCTATAACGAAAAACAATTAAAGAATCTATTATCGATAAAATAGGATCTGTAACTTACATAGTAGCAAGACTTATGGATAGGGTTTAATGAAAAATAAAATAGTCGCATTTTTTATCATTATATTATTTGTTGTCTCAGCCCAAGCAAATGAAGCATATAGCTCGTTAGCCTTTGAGCGTGAACTTTTCAAAGAGCCCTTGATAACATACCAATTACTTATTAAACAAGCTCCTAATAGTGAGAATAAAGAGAGTTATTTATGGTGGTTGTTACGTAAAGCACAGGCTGAGCAGCTGCTATATTTTTACCCTAAATTTGAAGCGACCATTTTAGATGCTGAACGTCTTATTAATACTGAATCACCATTATTAATTCAGAGCCTATTTAATTTGTTTCAAGGAATTTTATATAGAAATAAAGGCGAGTATAAAAAGTCTTCCAATTTTATTTCATTAGCACTTGAACAAGCTAAGCGAGGTGGTAACGAGGCTGCTTATATTCATGCGAAGCAAGAAAACGCCTATACGCAAAGCCTTGCGGAGTTATTTGAAACGTCGTTATCTGATATTCAAGAAGCCTATGTGAAAGCATATAGTTTAAAAGATGAGTTTTTAATTGCATCGATTAATGAAACCTACGGTGCTATTTATGGGTATATGTATGATTATGAAAAATCTATTAATTATTACAATAAAGCCCTTACTACTTATGAGCGTTTAGGTTATCAAGCGCATGTTGCTGAAGCTGTTTATGGCTTAGCGTCTACCTACCGTTATTGGAAAAAGTTTGACTTAGCCATTGAAAATTTTGAGCGCTATCGTCAACTTTCTCGTTTTACCCCCAATAAGGATATTAGTTTTTATGCGGCTTATGGCTTAGGGATGACCTTAGCTGAGCAAGGTAGTTGTAGTGAAGCTTTAGTGATTATTAATCAGGCATTGCAGCAAAAAGGTGTTGTTGACTACAACAGTGAGCTTTATAAAAATAAAGCCGTTTGTTTACTGCAATTGGGGAAAGTGAGCGAGGCTACTCAAGCATTAAATAATGCTAAATTAATTTTTGCTCAATTGCCTGATTTAATAGGCACTACTTGGGAGCTTGAAACGTTAAAAATTGAAAGCCAAATAGGACAAGCGAATAAGTCGTATCAATTAAGTTACCAGCTACTTGAGGAATACCACAAAAAATACACAGAGGTGCTTATAAATAGCTCATCAGAGCGGCTACTACAGGTTAGGGCTGATATGGAGCTTGAGCGACAAAAGGTTGAAAAGGCACTTGCTTTACAGCGAAGCAAAGTAGTCTCTCTCAAGGAAAAAACCTTGCAGCAAAAGAGTAACCAACAACAATATTTTTTATTTTTCTTAGCCATTATTCTAATCATTGCTGTTTTTATGATGATTTTTCAGCGACGTAGTAATCAAAAAATGCGGCTGTTATCAATTACAGATCCGTTGTCAGGGCTTTATAATCGTCGCTATATATTTAGTCATTTAGATAAGTTACTCGCTAATATGTCTCCTAGTAAAGGCGATTTAGCGGTGATTTTATTAGACATTGATGATTTCAAAAGAATTAATGATGACTTTGGTCACCCCACCGGTGATTTTATTATTCAAAAAGTAGCCGAGATAGGGCAAGAGGTTTTACGAGCAGGTGATGTTATGGCACGAATTGGTGGTGAGGAGTTTTTATGTGTATTACCAAGGGCAACAGATGAACAAGCTGAAAATATTGCAGAGCGCATGCTTGCTGCAATTGCTAGACAACCTTTTAATTATCAAAATCAGAATACAATTAAAATTACAGTAAGTATCGGTATTGCTAGTTATGGGACAGAGTGTCAAAGCTATGATGTTTTATACGATCAGGCAGATAAAGCATTGTATCAAGCAAAGGTAAGAGGTAAAAACTGTATTGTGATTGGTTAGTTTATAGCCCTAGTAACTTACTCGATCACTAAGGCGGCTAACTAAAAGTATTGAATAGCAGAAAATTAAAGCGCTAGCTCAATAACCATTTCTTTTAACTCTTCTTTAGAGATGGAGTTGTCATGGTTAGTGTCAAAACGATGAAAAATGGTTTCGCACATGCGAATACCTTTGTCTTGTAATAAGCAATCAATTAGTTCAACAAATTCACTTCGATTAATAACGCCGTCTTTGTCCACGTCAAAAACCTCAAATAACTCATCTACCCACTGATTAATTTCCATTTGCTTTCCTATGTTTAAGCATTACGTTAGGTAAACTTTATCGTTAATTCGATGATTTGTGAATGATTAATTTGTCTTATTTGCTATAGAGCACAGCTAAAAACAGATAGAGATGGTAATTATTTCTATGTAATCGAAAAATCATTGTAATAATTTTGTTAACTTTGAGACTATAAGGAGATGTTAATAAAGGATAATAAAAATGAATAAAATGTGGAGTCGGTTATTTGCTTTAGGTTTATTGGCTTGTTCAAGTCATGCTTTTGCAAATACTAATAAATTAACACTTGAAGATTGTCATATCGACGGCATTAAACAGCAAGTGCAATGTGGTGTTTTACAAGTACCTGAAAATTATCAACAAGCTGACGGTACACAGATTAATATTAATTTTGCTGTTATTCCTGCTATTGATCGTACACAAAATAAAGATCCATTAATGTTTTTAGCGGGTGGCCCAGGGCAAGCAGCAGCTGAAATTGCCGCTGCGTTACGTCAAGGTTTCACTCAAGTGAGGAAAACTCGAGATTTAATTTTAGTGGATCAGCGTGGCACGGGTAAATCGCATCCTTTGCAGTGTGAAGAAGTTGAAGGGCAAAATCCTTATTCGTCAATTCCTGAAGAGTTAAGTACTGAAGATGTGAAACAGTGTTTAGCCCAGTTCGAAGGTGATTTAAGTCAATATAATACTGAAAATGCGATCCGCGATTTTGATGCAGTAAGATCAGCACTTGGGCACGAAAAAATTACAATATACGGTGGCTCATACGGCACACGTGCGGGCTTAGTGTACATGCGCATGTTTCCTGACTCGTTAAGTGCGGTAGTATTAGACAGCGTTGGCCCAATTGAAGTGCCTATTGGTACGTTTGGAAAAAGCTCGGCACGTTCATTTGAAATGTTAGTGTCTCACTGTATGGAAGAAGAAAGTTGTCAAAAAGCTTATCCCAATTTAGCACAAGAATTTGCCACCGTGATGACTCGTTTAGCTGAAAAAAACGCTAAGGTTACTATTACTCATCCTCGCCTAGGCACGCCAACTGAATTTGTTATTAGCCGACTAAAATTTGTTTCAACATTAAGAATGCAATTGTATTCAGTTGAAATGCGCACTATGGTGCCGCTTGTTATTCATCAAGCTTTTTTAGGTAATTATGCTCCTCTGGCAGGGTTAGTCGCAGCACAAGAAGGCGGTATGGGCATGTATGTTGGCTTACTGTTTAATATTGTATGCAATGAAGATGTACCACGAATTAGTGAAGCAATGTGGCGAGCAGATGCCGACAACAGCTTCGGTCAAAATGCGAGCCATCTTGCTTGGCAAACCGTTTGCCCTATTTGGCCACAGTATCGCCTTGATGAATCTTTTTATAAACCAGTAACTGCTAATATTCCTACCTTAATACTGTCAGGAGATGTCGACCCCGTTACGCCACCAAGTAATGGTGATTTTACCGATAAAACGTTGCCTAACAGCAAGCATTTAATTTTAAAAAATAGTGCGCATACACCAGGGCCGTCAACGTGTGCCATTGATATTATTGATGAGTTTTTAACAAAGAAAGATCCAAATAATCTTGATGAATCGTGTTTAGAAAAAATACCAAACGAATCATTTATGACCAGTTTAAATGGCAGTATTTAAGGAAGCGCTATGATAGAAGTTAATAATTTACATAAAACCTTTAAGTCTAAAAAAGACGCTGTAGTTGCTTTAGACGGCTTGTCATTTACTGCAAAAGACGGTGAAATTACCGGAATTTTAGGCCCCAATGGGGCAGGAAAAACGACTTGTTTACGCACCCTTTATGGGCTACTTGATGCCGACCAAGGTAGTGCTACGATTGACGGCATTACCGTGACTGAACAGCCTTTAGCTGCACGCGCCAAATTGGGAATATTCCCTGATAAATTTGGCTTATACGAACGCTTAACCGCGTACGAACAAATAGATTATTTTGCCAGTATTCACGGTTTGCAAGGCGCTGATAAAAAAGCAGCGATTGAACAAGTGATTAAAGATTTAGACATGGAAGCATTGGCGCATCGAAAAACAGCTGGTTTTTCACAAGGCCAACGAATGAAAGTAACCCTTGCGCAGGCATTGGTGCATCAACCCCAAAACTTTGTACTTGATGAACCAACGCGAGGACTAGATGTTATGAGTACCCGTGTGTTGCGAAATTATTTAAGTAAATTTAAAGAAAAAGGACATTGCATTCTATTTTCATCTCACGTTATGCAAGAAGTGGCAGCACTTTGTGATCGAGTAATTATTGTTTCAAACGGCAAACTTGCTGCGCAAGGAACCCCCCAAGAATTATGCGATTTAGCGGGTGAAACACAACTAGAAGAAGCCTTTGTTAAGTTAATAGGCTCAGACGAAGGAGTCGCCGCATGATCCAATTTAAAGCGTTACTTAAAAAAGAGCTAAAAGAAGCGTTTCGTGACAAGCGCGCCTTAATGGTAGCAATGATGATGGCGATTATGGCGCCGATTATGATTTTTGCCATGTCGAAAATGATGATCAAAGAAATGGTTGCTACGCCTATGGTGTATGTAAAAGTGAGCGGCAATGAATATGCGCCTAAGCTAATTAAGGCACTAGAAGATGACAATATTAAGTTATTTAGAGACGTACCTGCTGATGAAGCACAACTGTGGGATGAGCGTAATATCCAATTAACGATCCCTGAAACATTTTCACAAAGCATGTTAGCAGGGGAAGTAATTGACATTTATTTAAAAGCTGATTTTAGTGAAAAGCCCATGAATGCGCCACTTAGGCGAATTAAAAGCACTATTCGTGAGTACGCCCAAGCGATTGGTTATAAAAGACTATTAGTGAGAGGTGTTGACGTTAAATTGTTACGTCCAGTGAATGTTATCGAACAAGACACTTCGTCGCCGAGCAGCAATTTTATTATGATCTCAATGATGCTGGGCCTTTATTTATTAATGGCTGCGTTTATGTCTGGGTTATCTGTTGCCATTGACACCAGTGCGGGAGAACGTGAGCGAAATGTATTGGAAATGCTTTTATGTCAGCCTGTTAGTACGTTAAAAATAGTGCTAGCTAAGCTTTCTTGTGCCAGTACTATTGCGTTTATTGGGGTGTTATTAACGATTTCATTAACATTTGCTTCTATTGGCTTTGTTGATTTAACCAAAATAGGCGCAAGCTTTAGCCTCGACTTAAGTGCCGTGGTGATTATTGTTGCTATGTTGATCCCTATTTGTTTACTTGCTTCCGCATTGCAGTTGTTTTTTTCATTTCAAGCAAAAAGTTTTAAAGAAGCTCAATCTTCAGTAACCATGGTGGTGATGATCCCCGCGATGTTGCCGTTTATTATGACTTTTATTGACGATAAACCGAAATGGTTTGATTGGGTGCCAGTAACAGGGCAGTCGTTAATTATGGAAGATATATTTAAAGGCTTACCTGTTGATTGGACTAATTTAGGGCTAACAACCGTTATTACTTTAGCAATAACCGCTTTATTAGTAATAACGTTAGCGAAGAAGTTAACGTCTGAAAAAGTGATTCAGTCGTTAAGTTAATAAGGAATTACGCACCTAAAAATGAAGAATTCATTAGAATTTACTAGGAAGCGCTGCGCTGAAACAGCGGCAGAGGAAAGTAGTAGCTACTCTTTGGGTGCTTCATTCAATGGTAATGTAAAAACTAAGGTTGCGGATAAAACTACCTTTTATCATTGGATGACGGAGCATGAGAAACTGCTTCGTCATATTATTACAGGTTTTGAAGCAAAGCCTGCGATACAAGATGAACTATTCCAAGAAATATCACTTAACATTTGGCGAGCCCTACCAAGTTTTAGGCGAGACAGTGCAGTAAAAACCTTTGTTGCACGTATTGCGCATAATGTTTTAGCCACACATGTGGCAAAAGCAGTAAAAACGATTAAGTCAGATCAAAGCTTATCGGATATTTCTACTGAAGCAGAACGAGATACGGTTCAACCAACGCCTTATCAAGCACTTAACCAACAGCAGCGCCAACAACGCTTAGCCCAAGCAATAAGGCAACTGACCTTAGAGCAGCAGCAAGTTATTACGCTGGCGCTTGAAGGAATGAGCTATCAAGAAATGGCGGATGTACTTTCAATTACCACTAACTTAGTGGGGGTGCGGTTACAGCGCGCTAAACTGGCATTAAATCAAAAATTGGCGGTGAGCTGATGACTATTGATAATCAAAATAATATGGAACATGGTGAGTTATTTAACGAAGCTAATGTATCTTGGGATGAATTAACCCAAGATTGGCAAGAACAGCCTTATCAAAAAACAGACATTAGTGAATTAGTTAAGCAAACTAAACGTCGTGTTGTCGTGGGGAAGTGCTGCTTAGTGCTAGACCTTGTTGGAACCTTAGGGGCAATTGTTGCATTTATTTATGGGGCTACCTTAGGAGGTTGGAAAGAGCCTACACTTTATTACTTGGGTTTTGGTTGTATTATTTCAGCTATATTTTGTTTTCAAACAGTTAAAGTTCGTGTGCAAGGCTGGCGTCAATTAAAAGGGTCGCCTGACAATGCAATAGCTAATGCAATTATTAATTGTAAATCGTCAATTCAATATACTCAATTATCAAAATATGTTTGTTATCTTATATTACCTGCAGCTAACTGGTATCTTTTCGAAATTATGTCGACATCGGAAAAAAGTGTCACTCCTCCCTTAATTTTTATTAATGTATTCCTTAGTGTGGTGTGGGCGATCAGCCACTACTTTTTTATTAAACGCTCAAAAGAGTTAATACAGCTAAAGTCTTTTTAATAGAACATAATTCCATATTTACTCTATATATTGTATTTAGTTCCGTATTGCTATTTATTTCTGATTAATAAAAGTTGTCATTTTGTTTTTTATTCGATATATTCTAAAGATAACGAATTTGATCTCGTTGATGAAAGTTTTTGCTGCATATTTAACAGTTACGTTGCTCATTACTTAATTCTTTGTCTTGGTATAAATCATCACAAAATAAGCTAAAACTGCACGGTTTTATCGTATACAACAGCACGTTATTCAGGCAAAATATGCGGCAATTTTATTGAATCTACTTAATCCATTTTTTCCAGTGAATACTGTGAACTTGAGGTAAAACATGCTTACTCGTGATATGAATATTGCTGACTTTGATGCTGAATTATGGCAATCAATAACTGACGAAGTAGTTCGTCAAGAAGAGCACATTGAATTAATTGCTTCTGAAAACTACTGTAGCCCTCGTGTTCTTGAAGCACAAGGTTCACAGTTAACCAATAAATATGCAGAAGGTTATCCAGGAAAGCGCTATTACGGCGGTTGTGAATTTGTTGATATTGCAGAGTCATTAGCAATTTCACGTGCTAATGAACTTTTTGGTTCAACCTATGCTAATGTTCAACCACATGCGGGTTCTCAAGCTAACGCGGCGGTATTTCAAGCGTTAGTAACACCAGGCGGAAAAGTATTAGGCATGAGCCTAGCCCATGGTGGCCATTTAACACATGGTTCTCATGTGAGCTTTTCAGGTAAATCTTACGAAGCATTCCAATATGGTTTGCACCCTGAAACTGGCGATATTGATTATGCAGAATTAGAGCGTTTAGCAAAAGAGCATAAACCAGAAATGATTATTGGTGGTTTTTCTGCATTTTCAGGCGTTGTTGACTGGGCACGTATGCGTAAAATCGCAGACGAGGTTGGCGCATATTTTATGGTTGATATGGCTCATGTTGCAGGTTTAGTTGCTGCGGGTCTTTATCCTAACCCTGTGCCACATGCACATGTAGTTACTACCACTACGCATAAAACATTAGCTGGCCCACGTGGCGGTTTAATTATTTCAGGCTGTAACGATGAAGCCGTTTATAAAAAATTAAACTCGGCAGTATTCCCAGGTGGCCAAGGTGGCCCATTAATGCACGTAATTGCTGCTAAAGCGGTGGCCTTTAAAGAAGCATTACAACCAGAGTTTAAAACTTACCAACAGCAAGTATTAACTAATGCGAAAGCTATGGTTGCAGTACTACAAGATCGTGGTTATAAAGTTGTTTCAAACGGTACAGAAAATCACTTATTATTATTAGACTTAATCGACAAAGATATTACCGGTAAAGATGCTGATGCCGCGTTAGGTAAAGCACACATCACCGTAAATAAAAACTCTGTACCGAATGATCCTCGTTCACCATTTGTTACTTCAGGCTTGCGTTTAGGTACACCTGCAATTACACGTCGTGGTTTTGGTGTTGAAGAAACTAAACAGTTAACGGCTTGGATTTGTGATATTTTAGACGATATTAATAATGAAAATGTGATTGCTGACGTACAAGCTAAAGTAAAAGAGATTTGTTCACGTTTTCCTGTTTATGGCTAATAAATAAACGAGTGAACCGTAAAGCAATTAAGGCTCAAACTATTTTAGTTTGAGCCTTTTTATTTTAAAACGATTATTTTTTAGTGTTCGTTACTTAGCTGTAAAAATAGATTAAAATAGCGTAATTAAATTGTAATTCAATAGAGTCTGTAAATGTATTGTCCTTTTTGTTCGGCGATAGAAACCAAGGTAATTGACTCACGCTTAGTGGCAGACGGCCATCAAATACGGCGCCGTCGCGCATGTGTTGCTTGTAGTGAACGCTTTACTACGTTTGAGACAGCAGAGCTGTTAATGCCACGCATTATTAAGCGCGATGGCTCACGTGAACCATTTAACGAAGATAAAATGCGTAGTGGTTTAGTACGTGCGCTTGAAAAACGTCCAGTGGGCGTTGAACAAGTTGAGCTTGCTATTAATAAAGTTAAGTCGCAAATGCGTGCAACAGGCGAGCGTGAAGTTGATAGTGAGCTCTTAGGTAACTTTATTATGGAGCAACTTAAAAAGCTGGATAAAGTGGCCTACGTTCGATTTGCCTCGGTATACCGCTCTTTTGAAGATATACGTGAATTTGGTGAAGAAATTGCACGTTTAGATGATGAATATTAGGGTTACCGATGGCAATTGATCACTCAAAATTCACTTTGTTAGATCACCAATTTATGGCTTGTGCTATTCAATTAGCCAAAAAAGGTCATTTCACCACATCACCCAATCCGCGTGTAGGTTGTGTGATTGTTAAAGATAATAAAGTCGTGGGAGAGGGCTTTCATGCAAAAGCAGGCCAAGGTCATGCAGAAGTTAATGCGCTTGCTCAAGCTGGCACTAAAGCCAATGGTGCAACTGCTTATGTAACTTTAGAGCCTTGCAGCCATTTTGGCCGAACACCACCTTGCGCGCAGGCACTGATTAATGCTGGGATAAGTAAAGTTATTTGTGCAATGGTTGACCCCAACCCAAAGGTTTCTGGCAAGGGATTGGCAATACTTAATAAAGCTGGCATTGAAACACAATCAGGCTTACTTGAGCTTGATGCCTACGCATTAAATGTTGGCTTTATTAACTTAATGACAAAAAATATGCCGTACGTGCGTTGTAAACTTGCGGCCAGCCTTGATGGTAAAACGGCCATGGCAAACGGCGAGAGCCAATGGATAACGTCGAGTGACGCAAGAAAAGACGTACAAAGGTTAAGAGCGCAAAGCTGTGCGATTATTGCGGGTGCAGACTCTATTATTGCCGACAATGCTCGTATGACGGTTCGTTGGGCTGAATTAAATGTTCCACCTAAAAGCTACCCTGAGGCTGAATTACGACAACCTGTTCGTGTTATTATTGACACCAAAAACCGTTTAACGCCCAATTTGGCTTTGTTTAATGACGAGACCGCGCCTTCTAATGTGATTTTAATTAGGAACACCATTGAAAATACGCATCAATGGCCTCATTTTGTTGAACAAGTCAGTGTTCCTATGACAACGTCTGGCCATGCAGATTTACATGCGGTATTAGCTTTATTAGCAAAGCGTGGACTAAATGATG
>JBMZCX010000049.1:0-23396 GCA_049613795.1 Thalassotalea sp.
GCACCTAGCACCTAGCACCTAGCACCTAGCACCTAGCACCTAGCACCTAGCACCTCTTTCTACCCTAAAAACAAAGTAGCAGTACCTAAAAAGGCAAATATACCAACAACATCGGTAACGGTGGTAAGTATTACGCTACCAGCAAGGGCAGGGTCTATTTTCATTCGTTTAAGCATTAATGGTATAGTAACGCCCGCAATGCCTGCCGCGGTCATATTCATTAGCATGGCAAAAGCAATTACTGCCCCTAAGGTAAAGTCTTGCTTCCAAATGGCGACGACTGCAGCAATAAGCACAGCCCATATCACCCCATTTAAAAAGCCAACGGCTAACTCTTTATAAAGCAAGTCGCGGGAGTTACTTCTGCCAACGTGGCCCAGTGCAATTCCTCGAATAACTAAGGTTAATGTTTGGTTACCTGCAACACCGCCCATACTGGGAACCAAGGTGTTTAGTATGGCGAGAATGGCTAATTGGCCAAGAATATCTTCAAACATTGATGAAACAGCAACAGCAAAAAGGGCTGTAATTAAGTTAACACCTAGCCAAATTGAACGTTGTTTAGTACTTTTAAATACAGGCGCGAAGGTATCTGCTTCATCGTCAAGACCCGCCATACTCATCATCGAGTGTTCTGCTTCTTCACGAATAACATCGATAATATCGTCAATGGTAATACGACCTAATAAATGCCGTTCAGCGTCAATTACTGGTGCTGAAAACCAGTCGTAACGTTCAAATAATTGCGCTACTTCATTTTCAGGGGTGTCAGCATATATCGCTTCAATTTCTTCATCAATTAAGGTTGAAATTACCACTTCAGGCTTAGCGGTTACAATGGCTGATAATGAAACAGCGCCAATAAAGTGGTCTTGTCGGTCGACTACATAGAAAGAATCAGTCGCTTCGGGTAATTGCCCTTTTAATCGTAAATAGCGTAATACTACATCGACTGTTACGTCAGGACGAATGGTGATGGTATCGGTATTCATGATACCGCCAGCGGTATCTTCTTCGTATGACAATGCCGCTTCAACTCGACCGCGATCTTGCGAGTCCATTGAATCAAGCACTTTATTGTAAACAGTGTCGGGGAGCGTTCTTAATACTTCAGCGAGATCATCAATGTCCATCCCTTCGGCAACTGCAGCAAGTTTTTCAGGGTTAATTTTCTTAAGAATGCCTTTACGAACTTCTTCGTTAAGTTCTTCAAGTACTTCACCGTGATGGTCGGGGTCAATAAGCTGCCAAAGTACAGTACGGCTTTTCGTTGGGGATGATTCTAATAATAATGCTAGATCATAAGCGGGCATGTCTTGCAGCAGTTTTCGCACATAAACAAACATACCGCTGCCAAGTGCTTCATTAACTTGCTGCAGTTTTTTATGGCTGTATTCTTGCTCTAAAATGTCCGGCATATTGCTACCTTTTGCCGTTAAAAAACGAAATTAGTGACTGTTCATTATTATTGCTTGTCGATTTTTAGGTGAAGCCTAATAACAAGCCATTAGGTATAAGTTTATCGCAGAACTCTTGTTTTTACAGCTTTTTATTCTTAACTGTCAGAATTTTCTCATTGTTTTTATCGAATAACTAATATTGAAGCGCGATAGTTTACTCTGCTTCGTCGAAGTTATCGCTAAAAAGCTGGCATATATCGTTAAGGGCATTTTCAGCGTCTTGACCTTTTGTAGTTATGGTGACTTCTTTGCCTTGAGCCCCAGCAAGCAACATCAATCCCATAATACTACTCGCATCAGCGTCTTTCTCTGCTAACGTAATAGTAATTGTGGCATTAAATTTTTGGCTTAACTGGGCTAGCTTAGTAGCAGCTCTGGCGTGTAAGCCAAGTTTGTTGGTTATAATTAACGTTTTAGTAAAGTACGACATATTTATTTGCTTAGGTAGATTTTTTGTCAATATCGCGATGGCGAGATTGTACATCTCCACGTTCTTTTCTAAGGTTGTTTGCTAATAGCTCAGCAATATAGACGGAACGATGTTTTCCACCAGTACAACCAATTGCAATGGTAACGTAGCTACGATTATTGCGCTCTAAGTGCGGTAACCAAGTCATCATAAAGCTATTAATTTGCCAGATGAATTTCGTGACAATTGGCTGAGCAGCCAGAAAGTCTTTGACCGGTTGGTCTAAGCCTGTAAAAGTTTTGAGTTCTTTTTCCCAAAAAGGATTGGGTAAAAAGCGAGCATCGAAAACATAATCAGCATCTTGGGGCACACCGTGTTTAAAGCCGAACGATTCAAACACAACCACCATAGTGCCAGATTTTTTCCCTAAAATACGCTCTCTTACTAGATCGGCAAGCTGATGAGGCGTTAACTGACTGGTATTTATATACAAATGTGCGCGGCTTGAAATAGGCTCAAGTAATTTTTTTTCTAAGCTGAGTGCTTGATCTAATGCAATATTTTGGCGAATTAAGGGGTGCAAGCGTCGAGTTTCACTAAAGCGCTTAATTAGATCGGAATCGTCGGCATCTAAATAAAGGATATTTAGCTCTACCGTTGTTGGCAAATAATCGAGAATTTCTGAAATATCTTTAGGATCGGCAGGTAGGTTACGGACATCTAAACTAACGGCAACGGTTTCATAGTCGTTTATTACTGTGTGAGTTAGTGCGGGCAATAGATTAACGGGAATATTGTCAACGCAGTAATAACCTAAATCTTCAAGAATTCTTAAAGCGACACTCTTACCTGAGCCTGAGCGACCACTTACAATAGTTAATTTCATTTATTAGCCTTATTGGGCAAGGTAAAACAATTTATAGCTAATGACACTTATAAAGAGTGTTAGCTTAGCTAGCCTGTTTTATTAATTCAAACATCTCTACGGTAGAGGTGCACTTTCGTATTTTTTTGCACAGTACTTTATCGGTGAACAATTTAGCAATATCCTGTAAGGTCGCCAAATGAGCTTGGCATTGCTGTTCAGGTACAAAGAGTGCGATGAAAATATCAACAGGCTTATTGTCTATTGCATCGAATTCAATAGGTTGTTCTGTTGTTGCAATAATGGCGAGTGCCTTGTCTGAGTCATTAAGTCGACCATGTGGAATAGCAATACCATTACCAATCCCCGTTGAGCCTACTTTTTCTCTTGTCATTAAACTGGTTAATAACTCGTAGGTTGAAAAGTCTTCAAGCTGGCTAGAGGCGCTGTCGCAAATAACTTCTAAAATTCGTTTTTTACTTGTGGCTTGAACTGCACATAATGTGCAGTTCTCGCTAAGTAGTTCAAGTAACTTCATAATACGGGTTTACTTAGCTATGTGTCATAGCATTAATGTTGAGTGATTTTGCCTTTATATTTTAATATTTGGCGATCTAATTTATCGACTAAGCTGTCTATTGACGCGTACATATCACTGTTATCTGCTTTAGCATGAACTTCTGTACCATTTAAGTGAACGGTTGCCTCTGCAATTTGGTGAGTTTTTTCGACGGTTAATACCACATAAACATTGTTAATATGGTCGAAATGCCTTTCTAATTTCGCAAATTTAGTATTAACGTTTTCACGTAATGCTTCGGTAATTTCAACATGGTGACCTGAAAGATTTATTTGCATAAGTTTCAATCCTTATTGTTGTGTTTACTTACAGTAAACTTTTACGTTGATTAGAGGGGGGAATAGACAATGACTCTCGATATTTTGCAATGGTTCTACGGGCAACATTAATGCCTTGTTCTGCAAGAAGTTCCGTAATTTTGCTGTCGCTTAGTGGTTTTGACGGTATTTCTGCGGCGATTAGTTTTTTAATTAATGCGCGAATGGCTGTAGAAGAGCATTCACCACCATTTTCAGTACTTACATGACTTGAGAAGAAAAATTTCAGCTCAAATATACCGCGCGGAGTATGCATATATTTTTGTGTAGTAACGCGTGAAATAGTTGATTCGTGCATGTCAACAGCTTCAGCAATATCGTTAAGTACCATAGGGCGCATTGCTTCAGGGCCATGCTCAAAAAAACCTTGTTGGCGTTGAACAATGCAATTTGACACTTTTAATAAGGTGTCGTTTCTACTTTCTAAACTTTTAATGAACCATTTGGCTTCTTGTAAGTTCGAACGAATAAATTGGCTGTCGGTTGTCGATTTCATTGAGCGAGCCATTGACGCATATTGTTGATTCACAGACAGTCTTGGTGCTGTGTCTGGGTTGAGCTCTACTACCCAACGGCCATTTTTTTTCTCAACAGAAACATCTGGAATAACATACTGGTCGTCTTCTTTAATCACGCTGTCACCGGGGCGCGGGTCAAGTGTTTGTATTAGGCGAATAACTTCGCGTAATTGATCTTCTTTTAAGCGCGCTTTACGCATTAATTGGCGGTAGTCACGGCTGCCAAGTAGCTCAATAAAGTCGCGAACTACTAATTTAGCTTCGGTTAACCACGGTGTTGCTTTATCAAACTGGTTAAGCTGTATTAATAAACATTCAGAAATACTACGTGCGCCTACACCAACAGGGTCAAACATATTAATACGTTTAAGTACCGCTTCTACTTCATCAAGTTCTACTTCGGCATCGCCCACACTTTCTAATATATCGTCAGCCGTTACGGTTAAGTAACCTGCATCGTCAATGGCATCAATAATTGCAGTGGCTATTGCACTATCGGTATCTGAAAAAGGCGTTAAGCCCATTTGCCAACGTAAATGATCTTGAATTGAGTCGCTGGTTTCACCTTGATAAGTGTAATCTTCACTTGCTACGCCAACACCTGTATTAGAAACACCTGCGCTAAAACTTTCATCCCACGTGGTATCAATATTAAGTTCTTCAGGTATTTCGTTTTTGTCCATTGCTTCTGTTGTTGAAATTTCGTCAATGGTCGGCGCTGAGTCTTCACTGCCGTCATTACTTGCTGCAGTTGATGCTTCAGTAGCGGATGCTGAAGGGGCCGAGTCAAAATTATCGGCCTCACTTTCTTGATTGGTATTGGTTGATTCATCAACCTCTAATAAAGGGTTACTGTCTAAGGCTTCTTGTATTTCTTGTTGAAGATCCAATGTAGAGAGTTGCAATAGCTTAATCGCTTGTTGCAACTGCGGTGTCATTGTAAGTTGTTGTCCTATTCGGAGCTGCAGACTAGGGCGCATCGAAATACTTATGTTCCTTTAATTATATATAACTGTTATCACTATAACGTGAATTGCTCGCCAAGGTATACATCTCTTACTGTTTGATTTGCCAGTATTTGCTCTGAATTACCTTCAGCAATTAATTCACCATGACTAACAATATAAGCGTGTTCACATACATCTAATGTTTCACGTACATTATGATCAGTAATTAATATACCAATGCCTCGTTGCTTTAAGTGTAGGATAATTTTTTTAATATCACCTACTGAAATAGGGTCCACTCCAGCAAAAGGTTCATCAAGTAGAATAAATTTAGGATCAGCGGCTAGAGCACGGGCTATTTCAACGCGTCTGCGCTCGCCTCCTGAAAGGCTCATACCTAAATTATCTTTGATATGACTAATATTGAACTCTTCTAGTAAATGTTCAAGCTTTTCTTGACGGTTAACCTCAGATAATTCTTTACGTGTTTGTAAAATAGCCATTATGTTGTCGTGAACGGTTAACTTTCTAAATATTGAAGCTTCTTGTGGCAAATAGCCAATACCTTGTCGTGCTCTTTCGTGCATAGGTAGCAAGGTCATGTCTTGATTATTTAGTGTGATTGTACCGCTGTCATTCGGTACTAAACCAACAATCATGTAAAAAGAGGTGGTTTTTCCTGCGCCATTTGGTCCTAGCAGGCCAACTATTTGACCTTCCTGAACTTTTAGACTGACATTTTTTACGACTTTTCGGCCTTTATAAGCTTTCGCTAAACTAGTGGCGCAAAGTGTTGATTTTTCCATAAGTTATTTTTTGTCCAACTCTTTGGGTTGTATAACGGTTTTTACTCTATTATCGGCATCACTATCTGCGTTAACTTGTTCAGTAACAAAATTATAAGTAATTGTGCTACCGCTGACTTTGCTGCCTTCTTGGCGTAGTTCAGCGTCGCCTGAAATTACTACCACATTTTTGCCTGGCTGATAGTTAATTTCATCAGCTTGTAAGTGTATAGGCGTGCCGTCGTCAAGAGTTTGTGAAAACGTAGCTGGGCTACCTTTGGCTAAGTAAGTTTTAT
The DNA here is from genome assembly GCA_049613795.1 of Thalassotalea sp. Classification (GTDB taxonomy): domain Bacteria; phylum Pseudomonadota; class Gammaproteobacteria; order Enterobacterales; family Alteromonadaceae; genus Thalassotalea_B. The sequence goes on from JBMZCX010000049.1 coordinate 6,178, forward strand.
TGCCAGTTTTAGTATCAGTAATGACCTGAGCTAAATCGGCTTTAATTATTAATGTGCCTTGAGTGATAACAACATTGTCGATATAGCTAAAAATTTTATTTTTTAAATCTGCAGACTGTCTTGATGCGTCAATATTGATCTCTTTTGCTAAATCAAGTTTTTCTGCAAAGCTTGGGGCAATAAGTGTCGAAGTTAACCCTATGGCAATAAGGCTAGTTTTTAGTGCTTTTGAAAATAGTTTGTACATGCTCTGTCAACGTCATCTGTTTTGTATTTAAGTCTACTATTAACCCTGAACCATACATAGTGAAGTCTTTACCTTCAATTACAATAGTTTGTTCCGAGCTAATAATGTTGGTATTAAGATCTAATTCTAAATACCGCCCATGAATTTCTTGTATTAAACTGCTTTTATCGGTGGCAGTTAATGTTACGCGATTTTCTAAGCGTACGCGATTATTACTGTATAGAGTGCCTTCATTTGCTTTAAGTTTCCACGGAGTCTCATTTTTTTTTGTAAATAATGTGTATTGTGGGTATTCAAAGTGAGTTACTGACAGGTCTGCATAGTGCTCCATGCGCTGTGCATCAATAATATAGGTTAGTTCGCCAGCAGCATTATAAATATTGCTATTTAACATTTCTGCAATGTATTCAGGAGTCACATCATTATTAATTATTTGCTGTGTCTTTTTTGTCGATTGTAGCCATTCAATGGTACCGTAGGCTGTAATCGCTACAATGAAAAATGTGACGGCTATACCTGTTAATCGCGTCATACACTCGCACCAGAGGCAAACTGTAACGTGCTTTGACTTAGCATCATTAAATCGCAGCATTCTCTTACTGCACCAAAGCCGCCATTAATTGAAGTGGTGTAATCGGCTAATTGCAAAATTGAGGGGTGGGCATCCTGTACTGCAATGCTAAAACCAACATATGCCATGCATTCATAATCAGGCATATCGTCACCAATATAAGCCACTTGTTCGGGGGCAAGAGATAGTGACGCCATGATGTTCTTAAGTGCAGGCAGTTTATCTTCTTGCCCTTGCACAATATGTTTAACGTTTAATGCGCTCATACGTGTTTGCACAATATTGGATTGTCGCCCTGTAATCACGGCAACATCAACACCACTGGCGCCCAATGCTTTTATGCCATAACCGTCTTTAGTGTGAAACGCTTTTAACTCTTCACCGTCGTTGCCTAAATAAATACGGCCGTCTGAAAATACCCCATCAATGTCACATACAAATAATTTAATAGCTTTTGCTTTTTCAATAATGTGATCACTTACTTCACCATATAGTGTTTTCATTTATAGCACTCCAGATTTTAGTAAGTCATGCATATTCATTGCACCAACAGGTTGGTTATTGGCGTTGACAATAATTAACCCGTTAATTTTTTTATCTTCCATTATTTTTAATGCTTGAGCGGCTAGCATTTCCTCATCGGCCACTTGCGGATTTCCGGTCATTACCGTTTGAATTTGGTCTTGGTGAATATCGGCTCGCGCATCAAGTACTCGGCGCAAATCACCATCAGTAAATAAGCCTATTAGTTGTTTGTCGTCGTTAATTATGGCGGTCATTCCTAAACCTTTTAATGACATTTCAACTAAGGCGTCGGTAATTTTTGCACTTTGATGCACAATAGGTAGTCGTTCACCAGTATGCATAATGTCAGATAAGCGCAGTAATAAGCGTTTGCCTAAACTGCCACCGGGATGAGAAAGTGCAAAGTCGTCAGCAGTAAAACCACGGGCATGTAATAAACTTACTGCTATGGCATCACCCATCACTAAAGTCGCGGTAGTGCTTGATGTGGGAGCTAGTCCTAATGGGCAGGCTTCTCGCGATACTTTAATACAGATATGAGTGTCAGATAACTTGGCTAAGGTAGAGTCAGTATTGCCTGACATGGCAATTAATTTGGCGCCAATGCGTTTTATCACAGGAATAATGGCGAGTACTTCACCTGTTTCACCTGAGTTAGAAATGGTCATTACTACGTCATCTTTAGTGATCATCCCTAAATCGCCGTGGCTGGCTTCACCGGGATGTACAAAAAATGCAGGAGTACCTGTACTGGCTAATGTTGCTGCTATTTTTCCGCCAACATGACCAGATTTCCCCATGCCAATAACAATGACGCGGCCTTTACAGTTGAACATTAATTGGCAAGCTTGAGTAAAACTGTCGTCGACAAATTCAGCTAATTCATTAATTGCTTGTTGCTCAATGTGAATGACATTTAATGCCTGTTGTTTAAAATTATTCATTTAATAGCGAAGCCTTATTGATGGTGCTTGTATTAAGTTAGCTTTTTAATTGGCTAAATAATAATATTTGGTAACTGACAAAGGTTAATAATAGAGCAAAACCTTTTAGACGTGTAATGCTAAAGTTACCCAAACGGCGAGTAAAGCATAGGAAAAATAAAAATAGGGTAACAGCAAGCATATAAGGGGCATCGCGTAATGCGACATTATGATCAATATCACCTGGAGCAATTAATCCAGCCAGTGAAAGTACCGCAAGAATATTAAAAATATTTGAACCAATAATATTACCAATGGCTAAATCGTCTTCTTTTTTAATTATACTCATAATACTAGCGGCTAATTCAGGCAAACTGGTACCAATAGCAATAACGGTTAAGCCAATGACCAAATCACTAATACCAAATGCTTGAGCAATCCATACTGATGACCCAACTAAATAATGGGCGCTTAAAGGAAGTAACACCATACCAACGACAAGCCAGACAACAGAGTTTTTAGTGGTTGTTGCTTCAGGCACTTCATGTTCGGCTTCTACAATTAAGGCATCTTCTTGATTTTGTTGTTTTGAACGACGTAACGTTATCACCAGTAAACTGATGATGTAGGCGGCAAAACCGATAATTAAAATAAGCCCTTCAACAAAGCTAAAATGATGATCGGCTAACATAAAGTAAGCTAACGCCGTAATTGCTAAAATAAGTGGGATTTCACGTTTGACCGTAGTTGAAGAAACCGAAAGTGGGTGCATTAATGCAGTAATACCTAACACTAATGCAATGTTGGTGATGTTTGACCCCAGCGCATTACCTACTGCGGTATCAACTCTACCATCTAATGAGGCAGTAGTTGCTATCATCATTTCTGGCGCAGAAGAACCCATAGCAACAATGGTTAAGCCTATAATCATTGGCGAAATGCCAAGGTTTCGAGCAAGTGATGAAGCACCATAGACAAATTTGTCGGCACTCCAAACTAATACCATCAGTGATGACAGTAAGATTAAAATTTGTACAAACATTCACAACTCCTAAATTACAGCTAAATTGTCGCTGGTTGTGGGCGAAAAAAAAAGGTAAATCGTAGAAATAGGCAAAAAAATGTCATTATATGTCAATATATCCTGTGGAGAAGATAAATAATGATAAATATTGTCAGTAAATGAAACTATTTGTTGAATTTGTGGTTCTAATTGCTTTGAAATAAGTCATATGCTTTAACATGCAGAACATAAACTAATTACATTTCCTTACGTTTTTTGACAAAGTTCATTAGAAAATGTTGATTTTTCTAATGCAGTTAAGTACTTGCTCAGGTAAAATAACGGTAGAAAATAAAAAGATAAACATTGATGTTGCCAAATACTATGTCACAACCTTTAGTTGAAATAAAAAATATTACTTTTAAGCGCGAAGAACGTGTCATTTATAATGATATTAGTTTGTCGATCCCTAAAGGCAAAGTTACCGCGATTATGGGGCCAAGTGGCATTGGTAAAACAACATTATTACGTTTGATTGGTGGCCAAATTCGTCCTGAATCAGGGCAAATTCTTTTTGACGGTCACGACATTCCTAAACTTTCTCGGTCAGACTTATACCATGTACGTAAACGCATGAGTATGCTATTTCAAAGTGGTGCATTGTTTAGCGATATGAGTGTTTATGAAAATATTGCATTTCCGATAAGAGAGCATACTCAGCTTTCAGAAAAAATTATTGAAAAAATGGTGCTGATGAAACTTGAAGCCGTAGGCTTACGTGGTGCTCGTAATTTAAAACCGAGCGAGCTTTCCGGCGGTATGGCACGCAGAGCGGCATTGGCGCGTGCAATTGCACTCGATCCAGAACTAATATTGTATGACGAACCTTTTGCTGGGCAAGATCCAATATCAATGGGAGTTATTGTACGATTAATCCGCTCGCTTAACGAAGCGCTCGGGTTAACGTCGGTTGTCGTTTCTCATGATGTGCCCGAAGTAATGAGCATTGCCGATTATATTTATATTATTGCAGAGCAGAAAATTATTGGTCATGGTACGCCAGAAGAAATAGCCCAGCAGACATCTCCTTTAGTGCAGCAGTTCGTTAAAGGTGAAGCTGATGGTCCGGTGCCGTTTCATTATAAAGCGGCTTCTTACCAAGAAGAACTTATTGGTAAGGGGTTAATAAAATGAAGATTATTCAGCAATTAGGGCAACGTATTATTGCCGTATTTTCAGGTTTAGGTAATGCGATTTTAATGTTGCTGTCGGCACTATTGCATATCCCAAATATTAGAAAAGGCTACCCGCTATTAATTAAGCAACTTTATGCGGTAGGCGTATTGTCATTGGTTATAATTGTAGTATCGGGGCTCTTTATTGGCATGGTGCTCGCTTTGCAAGGCTATACTATACTTGTGGGGTATGGCGCTGAGGCAAGTTTAGGGCCGATGGTGGCACTTTCTTTATTACGAGAACTAGGTCCCGTGGTTGCTGCACTTTTATTTGCAGGGCGTGCGGGTTCTGCACTAACAGCTGAAATAGGTTTGATGAAAGCGACTGAACAACTTTCAAGCCTAGAAATGATGGCGGTAGACCCATTACGTCGTGTTATTGCTCCTCGTTTTTGGGCAGGGTTTATTAGTTTACCATTGCTTGCTGCTATATTTTCAGCAGTAGGAATTCTAGGTGCACACATTGTTGGTGTTGACTGGCTAGGCGTAGATAGCGGGACGTTTTGGTCAGTAATGCAAGCGCAAGTATCACTAGAAAAAGATATTATGAACGGTATTATTAAAAGTGTTGTGTTTGCGTTTGTTGTGACTTGGATCGCTGTTTATAAAGGCTATAACTGCGAACCAACGTCAGAAGGTATTAGCAGGGCAACTACGTCAACAGTGGTACAGTCATCGTTATTAGTTTTAGCATTAGATTTTGTATTAACAGCGTTAATGTTTACAAAGTAATTTTATTTTATTAAGAGTTTGGTGAAAGACATGGTGTCGAAGAAAATTGAGTTAATGGTAGGTTTTTTTGCAGCGTTAGGGATTGCAGCGTTGTTAATGCTCGCGCTAAAGGTGGCAGATAGTGGTATGGCGGGTAGTAGTGAAACCTACCAGTTGTACGCAAAATTTGACAATATTGGTGGTTTAAAGGTGCGCTCACCGATTAAAGTGGGTGGTGTTGTTGTTGGTCGAGTTAGCGATATTACCTTAGACGCGGAAGATTACACGCCGGTGGTTACCTTAGAAATTTATGCTCAATATAACCAATTTTCTGAGGCAACATCTGTCTCAATTCTTACTGCTGGCTTACTTGGCGAGCAATATTTAGGGCTTTTGCCTGGGTTTATGGATGAATCAGTTGAAACCTTAGTAAATGGTGACTTTATTGAAGATACAAAACCAGCGCTTGTATTGGAAGAATTAATAGGACAATTTTTATTTAGTCAGGGTAGTGACTAGAGCAGTTGTAGAGGGATAAGAAATGAAATTAATAGGCAAAGTTTTACTTGCGGCGAGTGCATTGTTGCTAACCTTTTCGGTATCAGCAACAAGCATCGATAAGAAAGACCCGTATAAATTAATTCAAACAGTAGCAAATATTACGTTTAAGCGCTTTGCTAATGAGCAAAGTGAAATTAGAAAAGATCCTAACCGTTTAAAAACGATCGTTAAAGAAGAATTACTGCCATATATTGATTATCGCTATGCCGCATTTAAAGTTATTGGTGGTCAAAACTTTAAAAAAACAACGAAGGCTGATCGTGCTGAATTCACGAAAGCGTTTCGCGAATACCTTGTGACTTCATATGCGCAAGTGTTCACTTTATATAAGAATCAAAAGGTTGAATTTTCTCCTGCTAAAGACTTTAGTAAAAGTAATGTTGTTGCGGTAAATACGTCGGTTATTGAAGTTGGCCGTGATCCTATTGATATTTCGTTTAGAGTGCGCAAAAACAAAAAAACAAAGGTGTGGAAAGCTTACGATATGGTAGCCGAAGGTGTAAGTTTACTTGACAGTAAACAAGCTGAGTTTAGCAGTTTAATTCGACAACAAGGGCTGCCACACGTGACTAAAATGTTGATTGAAAAAAGCGCTAAAAATATCGTTTTTAAATAAGGTTTATCGTTATGATAAAAGTAGAAGTGAGCATTAACGATAATGACGTTGCGCTAGCAGGAGAGCTAACGCAGCGTACAATTACGCAAGCTTTAGAAAAAAAATCGATTCAATTTTTTAAAAATAAAAGCGTGAATGTCGATTTGGCTGGCGTTCAAAAAGTGGATATGGCAGGTTTGGCGTGGCTACTTACCTTAGTTGAACTTGCTTTAAGACATGCTTGTGCTATTAAATTCATCAATTTATCAACAGAATTACAGAATTTAGCCAAATTAACCTCAGTAGATTCTTTCTTGCCTAGCCAATAAGTCTTATAATTCTCTTTACTAAATTTGATAGGAGACTTAAGTGGAAATTTCGGCAATTGAAAAATTGATAAACGACGCAGTGACATTAGACGAACTACATGTAAAATTTGATGGTTCGCAATGTACCATTATTGCTATAGCTGATTTTTTAGGTGAACTAAGTCGAGTGAAAAGACAGCAGGCCATTTATGCTCCGCTTGCACAAGTGATAAACGAAGGCATAATTCATGCGGTAACGATTAAAACCTTCACTACGTCAGACTGGCAACGTGAAAAAATGTTTAATTTACCTCTATAACCCACAACGCTAATTTAAGCGAGAAGCTCTTGGACGCATTTAAAATTACAGGCGGCACGCCACTTAATGGTGAAGTCGCAATATCGGGCGCGAAAAACTCAGCCTTGCCTATTCTTATGGCAACTCTATTGTCAGAAACACCTATTACTATTGCTAATGTCCCTCGTTTGAATGATATTGAAACGACAGTAAAGTTATTAACACAATTAGGTGCGACGGTTACGTGGCAAGATGAAAATACGCTTGAAATAGATGCAGGAAATGTTGACCAGCACAAAGCATCGTATGACTTGGTTAAAACCATGCGTGCCTCTATTTTAGTATTGGGGCCATTACTTGCTCGCTTTGGTAAAGCGGAAGTGTCTTTACCTGGAGGCTGTGCTATTGGTGCTCGACCTGTTAATTTACATATTCATGGCTTAAAGCTAATGGGTGCTGATATTGATGTTGAAAATGGTTATATCATTGCACGTAATAATGGGCGCTTAAAAGGTGCGACCATTTTTATGGATGTTGTTAGTGTGACAGGTACTGAAAACTTAATGATGGCTGCGGCACTGGCAGATGGTACTACTTATATTGAGAATGCAGCCAGAGAGCCTGAAATAGTTGATTTGGCTAATTGCTTAAATGCTATGGGCGCTGACGTTTCAGGTGCAGGTACAGCTACATTAACCATTAAAGGTGTGCCAACCTTAGAAGGTAAACAATACAGCGTAATGCCAGATCGCATTGAAACAGGTACGTTTTTAGTAGCGGCAGCGGTTACTCAGGGTAAGGTTAAATGTACCAATACCGACCCTAAAGCTCTTGATGCGGTATTAAGCAAATTGCAAGAAGCGGGTGCATCAATTACAACGGGTGATAATTGGATTGAATTGTCGATGGACAAACGCCCTCGTGCCGTAAACATTAAAACGGCACCGCATCCTGCCTTTCCAACAGACATGCAAGCACAGTTTGTTACGTTAAACGCTATTGCCGAAGGCGCATCAACGACAACAGAAACTATTTTTGAAAATCGCTTTATGCACGTGCCTGAATTACAGCGTATGGGGGCAGACATTGCGTTAGAAGGAAATACGGCAATGACAAAAGGCGTTGAGCAATTAACTGGAGCACAAGTAATGGCAACAGACCTGCGTGCTTCAGCAAGCTTGGTTATTGCAGGTTTAGTGGCAACAACAGAAACGCAAGTTGACCGTATTTATCATATTGATCGTGGCTATCAGAATATAGAAGGTAAGTTACAAGGCCTAGGTGCAAATATAGTACGAGTGAATAATTCGTAGTTTAATATAGATAGATGTTTGTAAGACAAAAAATGAAGAAAGCCAATAATTTTGTTATTGGCTTTTTTGTTTTCTTTTTGCTTTAACGATTAACGTTTCTCTTCAATTGTTACTGGAATATCTAGCGGTAACTCACCCCGAGATATTTTAAATGTTAAGGTGGTATTGGGCTTAGTTTCAGCAATTATATCAAGTGCTTGATTAATTGAGTGAATTTCAATTCCATTAATTTTATAAATCAAATCATTGACTTGTAACCCTGCTTTTTTGGCGGGACTATTCGGCTCAATACTCTCAATTAAAAAGCCTTTAGCGCGGGCGAAGCGAGAATTCGTACCTATGCCTAGCCACCCGCGAATAACGCGGCCGTCTTCAATTATTTTTCGCATCACTTTATGTGCTAGCTGATAAGGAACTGCGAAAAAGATCCCTTGAATACTAAGCTTAGGGTTTATGTACTTGCGTGAATTAATACCCACTAATACACCGTTAGTATTAACAAGTGCACCGCCTGAATTTCCTTCATTAATTGCCGCGTCCATTTGAATGAACTCTTGATAGCTAGTGCTACTTAAGCCGTTGCGCCCTGTGCCGCTAATAATACCTTGTGTTACTGTTTGTCCGAGGTTTAATGGGTTACCTATGGCCAAAACAATATCACCCACATAGGAAGTCAATTTTTCATTTTGTGGAATGGTTGGTAGATTTGTTGCTGCTACCTTCAGCACGGCTAAGTCGGTATAAATGTCGTAGCCAATAAGCTCTGCAGGGTATCGATCGCCACTTTGCAGTACAACACCAATTAAGTCAGCATCTTGTACGACATGATAATTTGTGAGTAGGTAACCATTGGTGCTCATTATTACACCTGAACCTAGTTCGGTGCTTCGTTGACCTCGATTATAATTAAACGAAGGTTGAATTTTTTCTGAATAAATATTTACAACCGCTGCACTTGCTTGTTGTACCGCTCGGGCATAAGACAGCGGTTGTTCATTTTGTTTTGGCGAGGCTAAAATATTCCACCAAGAATTATTACCTTCGCGTAACTCAGGAATTAATAATAATAACGCTATTGCGAATACTATGCCGTAGCTGGCTGAATTTATAATGTATTTAAGTGCGTTAGATATTTTCAATGGCTAATTCTTAATAGTTATTATTTTATTGTTAATAAGACAATAGCTTACCACAATTTTTATAATCGATGATCTACTAGTAATAGTGCTTCAATAAAAAAGGCTCAATTAAGAGCCTTTATGGAATATACATCATTTATTAAACTAGCGAATACGAATATACAATATTGTGTTGCCTCGTATTACTTTTAACAACGAAATACCTTTAATGTCAGATAAATAATCACGAAGTTCAGCGATGTTGCCAGTACGTGTTTTATTAACTCCCGTTATAATATCGCCCTTATTTAACCCAATGATCTCAGCTGGTGAATCTTCTTCAACTGCATCAACAACAACGCCTAAGGCTTTTGAGTGGTTGCTAAGTTTGGCTCCTTCAAGCATGTTATGAATACTAGCGGGTTCAATATTCGCACTTTCTGCTTTTTTCAGCGTTACGATATAGGTCTTAGTTTTTCCGTTTGTTTTAACTACCGTTAACTTTACGTCTTTTCCTGCGCCAATTGAGCCTATTTTACCTTTAATTTCACCAAAGCTTTTCACATGTTTACCGTTAACTTCGGTGATAACATCTCCAGCTTCAATACCAGCTTCTTCAGCCGCTGAATCTTGGGTTACTCGCTCAACAAAGCCACCTTGGCTAGCGTCAAGCTCCATCGCTTTGGCAATTTCACCATTTACGCTATAACCCGAAACACCTAAAACACCACGGCGTACTTCACCAAATTCTAAAATTTGGCTAACAAGATTTTTCACCATATTGCTAGGGATTGCAAAGCCGATGCCTACATTACCGCCATTAGGGCCAATGATAGCGGTATTAATACCAATAAGCTCGCCGCGTAAGTTCACTAAAGCGCCGCCTGAGTTACCACTATTGATGGCGGCATCAGTTTGAATAAAGTCTTCATAATTATCACTATTTAAGCCACTACGGCCCAATGCACTTACAATACCCGAGGTAACTGTTTGTCCCAAGCCAAATGGACTACCAATAGCAACAGCAAAGTCACCTACACGCAGCTTGTCTGAATCTGCAATATTTACTTCAACTAAGTTTTTACTGTCGACCTGCAATAAGGCAATATCACTGTTTTCATCAGCCCCAATTTTTTTAGCTTCAATTTGTCGACCATCTTTTAATGTGATTTGAATTTCATCAGCTTCTTTTACCACATGGTTATTGGTGACGATATAGCCTTTATTAGCATTAATAATAACACCTGAGCCTAAGCCTCTAAAAGGGCGTTCGCGTGACTGGTTTTGTCTTGGATTTCCGAAAAAAAACTTAAAGGCATCAGGCACCTTTTTTTGCTCAGCATGGGTGCCTTTCACTGAAATAAGCACAACCGCGGGTGTAATAGTTTCAAGCATAGGGGCTAAGCTGGGTAACTGTTGGCCATTTATTGCTAAGGGTAAATTGGCGTGAGCGGGAAGAGACGACAAAGCTAAAGAGCTTGAAAGCAGTATAGAACTGCATAAAATTGATATTTTTTTCATACGAAGAATTACTCCTACTAAACGTTTAAACTATTTGCTTTATTAAGGGCAGTAAAATTAAAAAATTTACTACCTACTTAATGACTGTTAAGTAGGTAGTTAGTTCCTAATTTTCAATACTTGCATTTGTAACAGTTTGTTTCTTATCAATAAATAAACCCGTTGCTTCGCCAGAGTAGTCTAATGGCGCTTCCATCGTTGCTTCAGTTTCTACTTTGGGGGTTTTGTCATGACGTAAATTAACCGTTTGCGCTAATTGCTCTTGCGTTTCTTTAGAGAAAAAAGGGATTGCATCAGCATCTATTGGTGTGGCTTGCTGTAATAATGCAGTACTTTGCTCCATTTGTTGCATTGCTTTTTGGCAGGTATCGTTCATTTGGGCCAATAAGTTAGCTGAACTGTCTAAATGCTCTGCTACATCTAATTTGTATTGTGCTAGTGCTGCTTCACTTTCGCTCACTTGAGTGGCTAGTTTGTTTGTTTCAGTTGAAGAGGGAGCTAAATATTTACTGGCGATAAAACCTAAAACACCGCCAATAAATAAAAGCGCAATAATTGTGATAACTTCCATAGTGTATACCTTCGTTGTCTTGAGAGAAAAAATTGATGAAAATAGAGCGTACTCTAGTTGCTATAATATAACGTGCTTATTTATACTTATCTAATTAATATATTTATGAGCGCTTTTTTTCAAGCGTTAATCGTAAAATAACAGTAAAACGGGTAATAAATGATCAATCTTTCTCCTATCGATAAATATAATCAAGATCTAAAGCGAGATGATTTTCAATATGATGCCGCACAAGAAAATGCGGTTAAGCAATTACAGCGATTATATGACGAACTACAAAGCAAACCGTTAGCGGTTACTGGATTTAAAAAAGTATTAAATCGTTGGAAGCGTGTTGTTGCTAAACAAGAACCTAAATTAGTAAAAGGTTTATATTTTTGGGGGGGCGTTGGTCGAGGAAAAACCTACTTAGTGGATACTTTTTACGAATGTTTACCATTTGATAATAAAATGCGCGTGCATTTTCATCGCTTTATGCATCGAGTACATCAAGAACTAAAAACGCTAACAGGGCAGTCAGATCCGTTAAAAATTATTGCTAAACGTTTTGCTCAAGAAACTTCTATTATTTGTTTTGATGAATTTTTTGTTTCTGATATTACTGATGCGATGATTTTAGGAACATTATTTGAAGAATTATTTGCTCATAATGTAACGTTAGTCGCAACTTCTAACATTATTCCTGATGAGCTTTATCGTAACGGCCTTCAACGAGCACGTTTTTTGCCCGCGATAAAACTAATTAATGAAAACTGTGATGTTGTTAATGTCGACAGTGGTGTCGATTACCGTTTACGTACGTTAGAACAAGCTGAAATATTCCATTTTCCGTTAGATGAAGTTGCAGACAGTAACCTTGATAAATACTTTCACCAGCTCTCAATTGAAGAAGGTGTGAAGTTAAAAACGATTGAAATTAATAACCGTGAGTTATTGACAGTACAAGAGTCGAAAGGTGTGGTTCATTTTGAGTTTTCTACTTTATGTGAGTCTGCACGTAGTCAAGGTGACTATATGGAAATTAGCCGTTTATATCACACCGTTTTAATGGCGAATGTTAAGCAAATGAATGTCGACCGTGATGATGCTACACGCCGATTTATTGCATTAGTTGATGAATTTTATGAGCGTAATGTGAAATTAATTATTTCAGCAGAAGTAGCAATGGAACATTTATACACACATGGCGGACTTACTTTTGAGTTCAAACGTTGTTTAAGTCGATTGCAAGAAATGCAGTCACATGATTATTTGGCAAGTGAACATTTGGCTTAAATTGATTAAGCAGCTTTAAACATAAAATTAAAATATAAGAGCATCTATCACTGTTATGGGAATAGGTGCTTTTTATCATCAGCCCTTAATAGAATAATACTATATATAGTGGTTTTGTTTGTTAGGATGTCAATATGTGGTGTTTTGGTATGATCTGGATCACAACATCTTGTGTTTGCTCTGTTATGAAAAAATAGAAAAGGTAGCATTGAATCATTCTAGTCATAATAAAAAGGAATGATGATGATCACTGATGTTAAAACACGCCTTTCAGATACCAATACGGCAATTGAATTGCAGCCAGCCTCATGGGATATTTGGGATAAAAAATATCGTCTAAAAAATAAGCATGGCACTCCACAAGAAAATTCTCCTGCAGAAACGTTTTTACGTATAGCTGAAACATTAGCGGCAATTGAAAGTAAAGATAACAAGCATTGGCAAGAACGGTTTATATGGGCAATGGAGTGTGGCGCATATCCAGCAGGCCGCATTATTTCCAATGCAGGTGCAGATCAATTTAAACCAGCAACCTCTACTATTAACTGTACTGTCTCTGGGGAAATTAATGACTCAATGACAGGTATTTTATCACAAGTTCATCAAGCTGGACTTACCTTAAAGGCAGGGTGTGGTATAGGTTACGAATTTTCAACGTTACGCCCAAGTGGTGCTTATGTTGCTGGTGCGGGCGCGACAACTTCTGGGCCGCTCTCTTTTATGGATATTTTTGACAAAATGTGTTTTACCGTGAGTTCTGCTGGTGGGCGAAGAGGGGCGCAAATGGGAGTATTTGATATATGCCATCCAGACGTAAAAGAATTCATTTTAGCCAAGCGAGAAGACGGTCGCTTGCGCCAATTTAATTTATCGCTATTGATCAGTGATAATTTTATAAATGCGGTTAAAAACAATCAAGGTTGGCCATTAGTTTTCCCTATTTCTCGTCAGGAAATACAAGCAGATAATATTGATATTAATGACGCAGCAGTTATTCACTTTAAAGAAAATTGTTACAGTGAAGAGTTCATTAAAGAGCATGATTATGTGGTGAATAATCAGGGATTAGTTGCTTGTAAGATATACCAAACGCTACCCGCTGTTAGATTGTGGGATATGATCATGACGAACACATTTGATTATGCAGAACCCGGATTTTTATTAATCGACCATGCCAACGACATGAATAATAATTGGTTTTGTGAGCAGTTACGTGCAAGTAATCCTTGTGGTGAGCAAATTTTGCCGCCTCATGGAGCTTGTTTATTAGGTTCAATTAATTTGGTTAAATTTGTCGAAGCTCCTTTTTCAGAGCAAGCAAAGTTTAATTGGGATAAGTTTAAAGAGGTTATTCAAGTCTTTACCCGCATGCTTGATAATGTAGTGGAAATTAACGGCTTGCCTTTAGCGGAACAACAGCAAGAAATTCAAAATAAGCGTCGGCATGGTATGGGATATTTAGGCTTAGGCTCGGCATTAACACTATTAAAAATTCCATATAACAGCCCTAAAGCTGTGGCCTTTACGGAAGAAGTGTCAAAGGTATTAGCAATTACGGGCTGGCAAGAAGCGCTTAAGTTAGCGAAAGAAAAAGGTCCTGCTCCTATATTAGCGCAAACATTTACCGTAACTGAAAAGATGTTAGCAAAGCGTCCTGAAATGCTAGCTGATGGTATAAAAGTGGGTGATAAAATTAAAGGTTCGATATTGCATGCAAAATACAGTCGTTATATGCAGCGCATTGCACAAGAACACCCCGATCTTATTGAGCAATTAGCAAAAATTGGAGCACGCTTTACTCATCATAGCTCAATTGCGCCAACAGGTACGTTAGCACTAAGCTTAGGGAATAATGCTTCTAATGGTATTGAGCCTAGTTTTGCACATGAATATCACCGTAATATTATTCGCGAAGGTAAAAAGTCTAAAGAGTCGGTAGCCGTGACTAGCTTTGAATTGCTCGCATACCGAAAGTTAATTGATGCCAATGTATTAGCGTTTACTGATGATGCTGATAAAAAATTACCTCCATATTTTGTGGCAAGTGATGCTATAGCGCCAGCCGAACATGTTGATATTCAAGCCGCAGCTCAGTACTGGATTGACTCATCTATTTCTAAAACAATTAATATTCCAACTGACTTTAGCTATGACGATTTTAAAGACATTTATATGTATGCCTACGATAAAGGGCTAAAAGGCTGTACAACTTTTCGTTTTAACCCTGAGGTGCATCAAGGTGTGTTAGTTAAAGAACAGGACTTAGCTAGCGTCAGTTATGAATTTACCTTAACTGACGGCACAATAATTAATGCAAAAGGCAATGAAAACATTATTTATGACGGGGAAACTCATACTGCCGCTAATTTGCATGATGCGCTTAAAGAAGGCTATTACGGCAAGCTATAGCTTGTTAATTATTTAATTAAGGAAACCTGATGAAAGAAATTAGTCAACATATAGTCGCTGTAAAAGTTAAAAACAATGACCAAGAAAATACCGTAGACGAAATCAAAGAGCACACTAGTACATTGAATGAAACCATTAAAAGGCCTGAAATGTTAGTGGGTTCTACTTATAAAATTAAACCGCCAGTGTCTGATCATGCCTTATACATTACGATTAATGACATTCTTCTTAATCAAGGCAATAAAGACGAGTCACGCCGGCCTTTTGAAATATTTGTTAACTCTAAAAATATGGAGTTTTATTCATGGATTGTGGCGCTGACAAGAGTTATATCTGCTGTATTTAGAAAGGGCGGCGACTGTACCTTTTTGGTGGAAGAGTTAAAAGCCGTGTTCGATCCTAAAGGGGGATATTATCAACGAGGCACCGGTATATATATGCCATCAGTCGTAGCTGATATTGGCCATGTTATTGAAATGCATTTACAAGGGTTAGATATGATGCCTGCTTGTACATTAGATGATGAACAACAAGCATACCTTCGGCAAAAAAAAACTGAATCGCAGCATGAGCAGCAGCAAAGCAACATAAAAACAAGCTTTCCTAGTGCCGCGAGCAAATGCAATAAGTGCCATCAAAAATCAGTTGTATTACTTGATGGCTGTGCAACGTGTTTAAACTGCGGTGACTCAAAGTGTGGCTGATACAGCAATAGCACTTTAACTTAATAGGCTACAAACCACCTGAAACGTCAATAAAAGTGCCTGTCGTGAAGCTTGATTTTGCTGAAGCTAACCAAAAGATAGCCTCAGCAACCTCTTGAGGTGTCCCTCCACGCTTTAACGGCAGTTTTTCTTTTAAGCGATCAACTCTATTGGCTTCGCCACCACTGGCATGCATGTCGGTATATATTAAACCGGGTCGAACGCCATTAACGCGAATGCCCTCATTAGCTACTTCAATAGCCAAGCCTTTAGTTAATGTATCGATTGCACCTTTTGATGCCGCGTAGTCAATATATTCATTAGGTGAACCTGTGCGCGCTGCCGCAGATGAAATATTGACAATAGTGCCGCCGCAACCATTATGTTTATGCGCCATTCTTTTAATCGCTTCGCGGCAACAAAGAAAATAACCCGTTACATTGGTGGTTAATGTACGGTTAATTCTTTCCATCGACATTTCTTCTAAAGGCATTTGGGTAAACAAAATACCAGCATTATTCACTAATAGTGTTATTTTGCCTAACCGTTGATCTATTTCGTGAAAGAGCCTAATTACTTGGGCTTCATCCGAAATGTTTGCTTTAACGGCAATGGCATGCCCCCCATTATTTTTTATTGTTGTAACAACTTTTTGCGCAGAAATTTGATCTGAATGATAGTTAATACATAGCGTATAGCCTTGTTTGGCAAGCTCAATTGCAGTTGCTGCTCCAATACCTCTACTGGCACCAGTAACTAAAGCTATTTGCATCATGCTATTCCCTTATTAAAAATGTTTGAACAGAATTAATGGTTAAAGATCAATGATAAAGTAAAAATTCATCCGTATAAAGCTAGCGTTTTGGGCCGCTAACTAAATAAAATTAGCGTCGACTAAAAAATATACGTGATTTTTGCTAATTACCTCTGTATAATGCGCGCTCCCTGACGTTACAAATGTCTAATATCCCCAAGATACTAGACGATGGACTCGATACTCGAAGGGGTAATGGCGTGGTCTTTTAACTGACAGTCTCATGTTGAGGTTGTTTTTTAGTAACATTTTAATATTGGGTTTTTTAAATGAAAACTTTTGTAGCAAAACCAGAAAGCGTACAACGCGAATGGTTTCTAGTGGACGCTGAGAACAAAACTCTTGGTCGTATCGCTACCGAAATTGCAACCCGTTTACGCGGTAAGCATAAGCCAGAATATACACCTCACTGTGATACAGGCGATTACATCGTTGTTATCAATGCAGAGAAAGTTAAAGTTACTGGTAATAAAGCGAAAGGTAAAATTTACTACTCGCATACTGAATTCCCTGGTGG
>JBMZCX010000050.1:0-22116 GCA_049613795.1 Thalassotalea sp.
AAATTGTAGAAGTTGCAGATAATGCTGAATTAACCGACCCCGATGATATTGATGCACTGATGGATTCTATGGCAGCTGAGTCAGCTGAACCAGAAAAAACCTCTACTGAGCCAGAAGCTGAAATTGTAGAAGTTGCAGATAATGCTGAATTAACCGACCCCGATGATATTGATGCTCTGATGGATTCTATGGCAGCAGAATCAATGGCAGAAGAATTGAGTACACCAGTAGAGTCTGAAAGGGTTGAAGTTGACGATAAAATAGAGAAGCCTAGTACTGAAGCTATAGAGCATTCAAAAGAAGGTGACTCAATCACTGATGAAAATAAACAAGAAGGTGATGTATTAGCAGAAAGTGAGCATAAAGTACTTATTGATAATTTTACTGAAGATTATATTTCACCATTATTATCGACAGACTTTAGTGATTTGCTCTCTCAGCAAGAAGATGAAAAAGGCTTGGATCCTGACAATGATGAGTTAAGTAGCGATACTCAGACTATTGCTGAAGATGACATTGACATTGATGAACTATTATCTGAAATTGAAAATACAGAATTAGAGCACGAAGCACCATTAAATGACGTAGAGCAATCTGAGAAATCTTTGGAAGAAGTAACATCGGATGATGTTTTAGAGGATATTTCAGCTGAATTTGATGAGTCTACATTAGCAGACTTATTAAATGACGAAGCGCCAAGTAATGAAGCTGTAGAGTTAGCGCCTGACTTTAATGATAGTGACGTGCTCGCTGATTTACTTTCAGACGCGGATGATCCAGCAGAAAACTCTGCCGTAGAAGCTAATGAAATTGATGATATAAAAGAACTTGATAATTTAGACTTTGATGAACTATTAGCCAATATTGAAGAAGAAGCGCCAGCATCGCTTAGTGATGATTTTGACCTAGATACCGAATTAGATATTGGCGATGATCTTGGTACATTACCTGAAAATATTGAACAGGTAGAGCAAAACTTAACTACAACAGAAGACGATTTTGTTTCAGTTGATTCATTATTATCTGACAGCTTAGACGCAGAAACCTCTGAGCCATATGATACCAATAATATTGATGTTGGCTTGAATGAGTTCCCAGAATTTTCAGTTGGTGCTAATGAGTTAGATGTTGATGATGAAGATGATAGTGGCATTGCTGCTAAGTTAGATTTAGCAAAAGTGTATATTGAGATTGGTGATGCTGAAAACGCGGAAGTTATCTTAAAAGAAGTCGCAGGCATTGGTGATGAACAACAGCAACTGGAAGCACAGCAGTTATTGGGTGACCTCAATAAGTAACTTGAGTTGTTGAAATTATAAAACAGGCATAAAAAAACCTCATTAATGAGGTTTTTTTATGCCTAATGAAAACGAGCTAGTTTCTTTTTATAAACCAGCAGAGGCTTTTAGCGCATCAGCTTTATCTGTTTTTTCCCAAGAAAAAGCAGTAAAGGTGTCATCACCCACTGTCATTTCATAAGGTTCACGACCAAAATGTCCGTAAGCAGCTGTTTGACGATACATCGGATGTAATAAGTCTAACATTTTAGTAATACCGAATGGGCGTAAGTCAAAGTGCTCACGTACAATTTCTACTAAACGCTGCTCAGAAACTTTACCTGTGCCAAATGTTTCAATTGAAATAGATGTTGGCTCAGCAACACCAATTGCATAAGATACTTGAATTTCACAGCGATCAGCAAGTCCAGCAGCAACAATGTTTTTAGCAACATATCGGCCAGCGTAGGCAGCACTACGGTCAACTTTTGATGGATCTTTACCAGAGAAAGCACCACCACCATGGCGAGCCATGCCGCCGTATGTATCTACAATAATTTTACGACCCGTTAAGCCGCAATCACCTACAGGGCCACCAATAACAAAGCGTCCTGTTGGATTAATAAAGTATTTGGTTTCTTTTGTTAAAAGCTCAGCAGGTAAAACCGCTTTAATAATGTTTTCCATTACAGCTTCATGTAAATCTTCTTGCGAAATCTCAGGGTTATGTTGTGTAGACAACACTACCGCATCAATCGCCACTGGTTTATTATTTTCATAAATAAAAGTCACTTGTGACTTTGCATCAGGGCGCAACCAAGGTAATACACCAGACTTACGCATTTCTGCTTGGCGCTCAACTAAACGATGAGAGTAGTAAAGTGGAGCTGGCATTAATGTTTCAGTTTCGTTAGTAGCATAACCAAACATAAGCCCTTGATCACCCGCACCTTGATCTTCTGGTTTAACGCGGTCAACACCTTGAGCAATTTCTGGTGATTGCTGACCGATTAAATTCATGATCCCACAGGTTTCACCGTCAAAGCCTACATCTGAAGATGTGTATCCAATATCAGTAATTACTTTACGTGTTAAGTCCTCTAAATCAACCCAAGCGGTTGTAGATACTTCGCCTGAAATAATTGCAACACCTGTTTTTACCATCGTTTCACAAGCTACTCTGGCATGCTTATCTTTAGCGATAATTGCATCTAAAACTGCATCAGAAATTTGATCAGCAATTTTATCTGGGTGGCCTTCAGATACCGACTCAGACGTAAAGTAATGTCTAGACATAAAACCTCAATAGAAAATAATGTAAACGAAAACAGATGAAGTCATTCATTTGTTTTATCTTATTAATAAGACAATTCTAACCTGAATAATAAATATTGCTACCTTTTTTACGCCTAGACGTCTAAATGGCTTTTAGTGTTTTTTGATTTTCTTAGCGTTTTATGTGTTTTTTATATTAATTATCAATTAGATAGTTTCTTTTTCTACAATGATGCTTTTTTTCCATAAATGTGAAAAAATTTTATTTTGTTGCTCATTCGCTTGCGTAGAAAAGAAAAGGTGCTGTGATGTTGATTGTGGGGAAGCAATTAATCTGTGTGATATTAATTGCTTTTGTAATTGTTTAGCGACTGGCGTTGATGTTTCAATCAAAGCAATATTATTACCGAGTAATACCTTAATTTTATCGCTTAAGAAAGGGTAATGAGTACAGCCTAGCACTAAAGTATCAATAGTTGAGTGTATTAAGGGCGCTAAATATTGCTGTAGCAGCGCATGACAACTGACACTCTCAATTTGACCTTTCTCAATAATTTCTACTAAACCAGGGCAAGGTTGTATATGAACATTTGCCGATTGCTTATGCTTGTTAACTAACCGAATAAAGCGGTTATTAGTGGCTGTTGCTTGAGTCACCATTAGGGCAATATTTTTTGTTTTACTTTGTATGACCGCGGGCTTAATGGCAGGCTCCACTCCAATAACGGGTATGTTAATGTGTGTACGTAATTGATCAATTGCATTAACAGTAGCGGTATTACAAGCAATCATCAATACTTTGACATTTTTAGCAATAAACCACTGCGCTATTTTATTAACACGTTTTATTATTTGTTCAGATGTCAAATCACCATAAGGGGCATTTAAAGAGTCGGCGAGGTAAATAAAAGACTCGTTAGGTAAAAGCTCAGCAACAGACTTAGCAATAGATAACCCTCCTACACCAGAGTCGAAAACACCAATTGGCTGGTTATTATAAGTTGTCGACAAAGCCATTTTCTCTTACGAAGGTGAATTTCCAGCATCATAGCAAAATCTAAAAAACAATAAAATTGATAGTGTAAACAATAGGGGATAGTTTTGAGAAAAGTAAGGCTTCCAGAATGCCGCAGTCTACATTAGTCCTGAACACCGTGTGTTCAGGGCGGAAATCGCATACTCTCCGTAGGCTTCCCAGTACGAGCTGGGCCTGCTCAATAGTGAATAGTTAATTTCCTAAGGTAAAACTTATCGGCTCAGGGACATAGCAAACATACAAACACCCCAGAAGACTTACACTAATTATAACGAATCTTTTACTGAGGTTTAAGGTTTTTTGGAAATTGTTGTACTGAATGCCTACTAACTAAGCCAAGTGTTTTAACTTTATACAGTTTTTGTGTAGATAAAAATTTAACTAGGCTTTTTTCTTACTATTACCTACAGCTTGAGTAATGGTTGCTTGCAACAGGTCAATTTGATTTTGCATGGCGAGTTTTTCTTGGGTGAATTGCTGTTGGCTTTTAATTAAGTCATTCGCTAAATTCAGCGTGGTCATTAACAGGTTCTGCTCTGGTGTTTTGGTGTTGTTTTTTTGTTGCTTTGTTTGCAGTAAACGTTCATTTACTTCTTGTGCTGCTTGCAGTAACGCAGATTCTTGACCTTTCGGACAAGCAATTTTCATTCTACGCTCAGCAATTTCAATGGTCACACTGTGTTGACTCATAACAACAAAATACTCTTAATGATGATTAAAGCGATGCGGTTAGCTATCTTATTAAAATAATTAATAAAAAGGCTATTTTAGCATTAACAATACAATTGTGGAAACTATAACGAGTGCGATCAGTAGATGCAAGCATTAACCATTATTTCTCATGGTCTTATTGTCGCTTACCTAACTGAAATGTTAGGATAGGGTAATTATCTTTATTGACAGAAAACCGCGATGACTGACGAATCTTCATTAGATTTTGCCTCTGTGCAAGCAATTATTACCACTGAAAATGTTAAAGCCCATGGTTCTGAAATACATGGTGTATTAACAGGCCTTGTTTGTGCTGGCTATTGTTTTGAAAGTAGTGACTATATTAACTTAGTTAATGACATGCTAAATAACAGCGAAGGTCTACCAAACAAATTAAAAATTACCATTGAGCTAATGTTTAGCCAAGTATGGCAAACGCTTTTAGATGACTCGTATGGTTTTAATTTACTTTTACCCGATGATGATGACTCTATTGAAGAGCGCGGCTATGCACTAGGTGCTTGGGTACAAGGTTTTAATTTAGGCTTTGGATTACAGCAAAAAAACCAAGCGGTGCTTTCTGCTGAAGTAAAAGAAATTTTAACTGATTTTGGTGAAATTGCTAACTTGTCAGACGAATTAGAAGACGATGAGGCCACAGAACAAGCCTATTATGAAATTGCTGAGTATGTGCGTATGTCGGCATTGTTATGTTTTACTGAACTTGGTTCACCACCAGAGCCTAATAGCAAGCCTGAGACAATCCATTAATCAATAAGAGCCTGCTAGTTATGACCAACTGTGAATTACCAATAAGTGAGTTTGTTGCTCGTCGTCAGCGCTTTTTAGCACAAATGACCGACAATACTGTGGCGGTATTTTATGCGGGTAAAGAACTCACTCGCAGTAATGATACTGAATATTTATTTTGCCAGAATAAAAACTTTCTTTATTTAACAGGCTTTAAAGAGCCTGATGCAATTCTTGTTATGGTAAAAAGTGCAGATAAAAACCACAGTATTTTATTTTGCCGAGAGAAAAACCCATTACAAGAAGTATGGCACGGTAGAAGGGTTGGCGTAGAGCAGGCTAAAACGGCTTATCAATTTGAGCAAAGTCACGGTTTAGCTGACTTTGAACTGGTTATTACTGAATTATTAGCAGACAAAAGCCAATTATGGTTTTGCTCAGACCTTGATAAGGAAAATGAGCAACAATTAATGGCTTGTTTAGCAACGGTAAAAGGACAATCTCGCCAAGGTGTGTGTGCGCCAGCTATATTATTTGATTGTACTGACGCAATTAACGAAATGCGCTTAATAAAAAGTGATGCTGAAATTGCTGTTATGAAGCAGGTTAACAAAATAAGTGGTGGTGCTCATCAACGCGCTATGGAAAAATGCCAGCCTGATAAATATGAATTTCAAATTGAAGCTGATATTTTGCATGAATTTGCTCGCCACGGCGCACGGCATGCCGCTTATAGCAGCATAGTTGCAGGGGGCGATAACGCTAATATTTTGCACTATACCGATAATGATCAAATATTAGTTGATGGAGACTTACTATTGATTGACGCGGGTGGTGAGCTGCATGGTTATGCGGCCGATATTACGCGTACTTTTCCTATCAATGGTAAATTTACATCGCCACAAAAACAGCTTTATCAGTTAGTGTTACAGGCACAAGAACAAACTATTTCAGCCATTAAACCGGGTGTTACTTTAGCGCATTTAAATGATATAGCGTGTGAAGTATTAACCAAAGGGTTGCTCGCATTGGGTATTTTAACGGGCGAGTATCAACAATTGCTTGCAGACAAAGCATGTAAAACCTACTTTATTCATGGTTTAGGCCATTGGCTTGGCTTAGATGTGCATGACGTAGGCAGTTATCATGTTATAAACAAACGCCAAGAACGACCTTTTCAGTCGGGCATGGTGTTAACCATTGAACCCGGCCTTTATATTCCAGCTGACGCAACAGAAGTTGAACCGCAATGGCGTGGCATTGGTATTAGAATTGAAGACAATATACTGGTTACTGATCTAGGTCATGACAATTTAACCGTAAATGCGCCAAAATTGGTTGAAGAAATAGAAGCCATTATGGCAAATAATAACCAAGGCTTGCATTAATTAACGTATGGCAACAGCACAACAAAAGTTTGATATTGTTATTGCAGGAGGTGGCTTATCAGGCGCACTTGCGGCTATCGCGTTGTCTCAAATAAAGGTAGAGCAAAACAAGCCATTGTCTATCGCGGTTATTGAAAAAAATCCCTTACAAAGCGATCCCAAACAAAGTTTTGACGACCGCGTATTAGCGCTGTCACATGCAAGCGCCGCTTACCTTAACGATTTAGGTGTTTGGCAGCACTTAACGGCAGTTAGCCAAGCTATTTCAACCATTCATATTTCTGATCGCTCTTATTATGGTAAAGCCCGAGTTTATGCTCAAGACCATAATGTTGAAGCGCTAGGCTATGTTATTGAAATGGCTAAAATAGGTAAGGCATTACTGCAAACGCTTCAACACAATAAGCAAGTGACGTGGTTTTGCCCTGATACGATAAATACAATTGAATGGCAGCAAGAATCAGTGACCATTGAGCTTTGCTCTGGTGAACAACTTACTACCGCATTACTGCTTGGCTGTGATGGCGCGCAATCACAGTGTCGTCAAGCGGCTAATATTGCCGTTAACGCTAAACCATACGAGCAAGCAGCATTAATTGCCAATGTGGCTATGGTTAAGCCACATCATAATATTGCGTACGAGCGTTTTACCGAATATGGCCCTATTGCGATGTTGCCATTGAGTGATGCAAATAATAGTAACAGCCAACGTTGCTCTTTGGTGTGGACTCTACCACCAGAGCAAGCTAAAAAAATGCACAACCTCGATGATGAAAGTTTTAAAGTAGTGCTAGAACAAGCGTTTGGTAGCTGGCTTGGCGGCGTCGAAAAAGTAGGCTCTCGACATATTTACCCATTACATTTAGTGCAGGCACAAGAACAGGTTTATCACCGAATGGTATTTATTGGTAATGCTTCTCATACTATTCACCCGATAGCGGGACAAGGGTTTAATTTAGGCTTAAGAGATGTACAGCAATTAGCTGAACATATTGAGCAAGCGATAGCAGATAAAGCAGATCATACGCAGTTTTCTCAGCTTTCATTGTATGCAGAAAAAAGATCACAAGATCATCAAGTAATTATTCAATTGACTGACTCGTTAGTCACACTTTTTTCAAACCAACTGCCGCCTTTAGTGGCTGGACGTAATATCGGGTTAAAAGTACTGAATTATGTAAAGCCGATAAAACAGGCTTTTGTTAATAAAACGATGGGTTATTAGGGGCTGTTGAACTTTGCTGATTATTTTTGCAGCAGTTTATTAGCCTTTTCTCCAAGGCAGAGCATTTGTTTCGTAGTTATTCTACTTTAAAATGCGATAACGTAGTAGAAATGGCTAATAAACGCTGTCCTACGGATCCGTTTAAATGCGTCTTGCACGTCGTTGCGATGAATTGACATGGAATAACCATGCGACATTCTTCGCGCCTTGTGCAAAACGCATTTAATTCGAACAAAATTTAAACATGAAAGATCAACAGACCCTAATAAAAGGTTAAATGTAACGGTAATGCAAAAATTTGATATTTTAATTGTTGGTGGCGGCATGGTTGGGCTAACTACGGCACTGGCTATTCGCAAATTAACATCGCTAAGCGTTGCTATTGTTGATAATAGTGAATTAACACCGTTATCAAATGCACCCGAAAACCGAGTCAGTGCGATTAACATTGCCAGCCAGCAATTATTTAATAATTTAAATGTCTGGGACAGCATAACTAAACAGCGTTTACAAGCCTATCAGCATATGCACGTTTGGGATAAAACGGGTAGCGGGAAAATTAACTTTAGTAGTAACGACATACTATCTTCAAACAAATTGGAACAATTAGGTTGGATCATTGAAAACAAAGTGATCAGACAAGCCTTATGGCAGCAAGCTGAACTAGACGACGGTATTACCTTTTTCACTCAAGAAAAACTGACTAATTTATCGGTAGGCGATACTGAAGTGTTTGCTAGCTTTAGTAGCTTGCCTCCTATCCTCGCTAAGCTAGTGATTGGTGCTGATGGTGCTCATTCTTGGGTACGCCAACAAATGCAAATGAACGTAACATTTAGTGATTATGACCATCATGCCATTGTTGCTACAATAAAATGCTCACAAGGGCATGACAATACAGCATGGCAAGTATTTTTGCCGACAGGCCCGTTAGCATTTTTACCGCTATATCAAGAAAATACCTGCTCAATTGTGTGGTCTACCTCACCACAAGAAGCCCAACGCTTAACGGCATTACCTGCCGATGAATTTGCCAAAGAGCTTACCGCACAAAGTGATGCTAAATTGGGTAATATTTCGCTTGCGAGTGAATGCTTTACCTTTCCGCTAACCATGCGCTTTGCGCAAGACTTTGTTCAAGATAAAGTGATATTGGTGGGCGATGCTGCACACACTATTCACCCATTAGCGGGGCAAGGTGTTAATTTAGGTTTGCTTGACGCTGCGGCGATTGCACAAACATTGTCTGAATCAATTGGGGATAATGACAATAGTGAACAACGCTTTTCTGCTAAATCATTAGCAAGCTATCAACGATGGCGAAAAGCTGAAGCTGGCGATATGATTGCGGCAATGGCAATGATCAAAAAAGTATTTGAGCCATATCACCCTATTATAAATACAATTCGTGGCTTTGGTTTAAATGTACTTAATCAATTAAACCCTGTTAAACAGTTATTAATAAAGCAAGCGCTCGGTTTAAAAGCACACCAGCCTACGTTAACAAAAAGTACTTATTCGAAGTAAGACCTAAGTAACCTGATGTGATGGCCTCCTCCTTATACGGCATCTATATGCCATGATTAAAGAAAGTAGAAATTAAGGCATTAAAAAAGCGGTAAGTGTATTAAACACTTACCGCTTTTTTGAAACGAAATTTTAGTTGATTAAATTACGCTTTACGACGTAATGCTAAACCAAATACAGCTAATCCTAAAAGAGCAAGAGACGTTGGCTCTGGTACTGTTGCTGCGTTTACATTATCAACGGTTAACAATGAGAAGTTATTGCCGCCATTGTCTGAAAAACGAATAGTACTTGTACCATTACAACAGCCTTCAGCCCATAACAATTCAATACTGTGATCACCTGCTGACAAGTCAAATGTTTTTGAAATAACGTCTGAATTATTCCAGTTTTTTGACCACCATAAATCGTCAGTACGCTTTACAACTTCTATACCATCAACATATAACGTTGCACCGTAACCTGCGTCTAAACCTGCATTTAACTCCCATACACCATTAAAGTCCATGGTAAAGTCGATAGTTAAATAATTAAAAACATCTTTACCTGTTTGTACGTTAACAAAACTTGATAAAGATTGAGTATTAATACTTGATGTTAGATTATTCCAAGTATCGAATGTTACATCTTCATTATAACTACTCGCAATTGCGCGACTTTCATGTGTAATTAATGTCGCATTTGCTGAACCAGCAACAACCATTAAACCTAAAACTACTGCTTTTATATGCTTTAAATTCATATTAATTTTTCCTATTACAACTTGAACAACTTAAGTAGATAGTGTGCTAATACTGTGCCAACAATTGTTTCTATCGACTTTTCAATTGTTTAGGTTTTATTGGTAAGAGGTCTTACCTGTAAGTGTTAAAAAATTGGACAACTGTCAGTTTACACAAATAAAGGCAGCAAGCCAAATAAGAATAGTTCAGTAAGTGAACGAAGGGCAGTTGTGAGAGAAGTAACAGTTATATTTATGTTCTTCTATTATTGAATGCTGAATTATCTTTGTTCGGCTTTGTTAATTTTTCTTTGTTTTCGATAAAAACTAAGGGGATTTTAGTTTTTTGAAATTATATTCGGTATAAGTGTTTTTTATGGTTTTATATTTCAATGTAGGGCTATTATCGGTTGTATCAACATAAATGCAGGAGTATAATCTTGCTCAATTTTTACCAGTTTGTGTGTTTACTCTTTAGAGCATCGTCTAAGTTACGATCATTCATAGGGTAATTTCACCATAAAAATGAGTACTTTATTATGACCAATAAAACCGTATTACATGCAAAGCACCTAGAGTCAGGCGCTAAAATGGTTGATTTTTATGGCTGGGAAATGCCAATTAACTATGGCTCACAAATTGAAGAGCATCATGCAGTTCGTCAAGACGCAGGTATGTTCGATGTATCACACATGACCATTGTTGACATAAAAGGCAACGATGCAAAAGCATTTTTGCGCCGTTTAGTGATTAACGATGTGGCGAAACTAGCTACGGCAGGTAAAGCGCTATATACCGGAATGTGTAATCACGAAGGTGGTGTAATTGATGATTTAATTATTTATTACTTTACCGATACCGACTACCGTTTAGTGGTTAACTCGGCGACCCGTGAAAAAGATTTAGCATGGATAAATGAGCAAGCTAAAAATGCAGACGTTACTATTACTGAACGTCCTGAATTTGGCATGATCGCCGTGCAAGGGCCACAAGCGAAAGCTAAAGTAGCTACATTATTAACCCCAGAGCAAACTCAAGCGGTTGAAGGCATGAAGCCATTTTTCGGTGCTCAAGCTGGCGATTTATTTATTGCAACAACGGGCTATACTGGCGAAAACGGTTATGAAATTGTAGTACCAGCAGCGCAAGCCGCTGACTTATGGCAACAGTTATTAGACGCAGGTGTAAAACCTTGTGGTTTAGGCGCACGTGACACGCTTCGTTTAGAAGCTGGCATGAACTTATACGGCCTAGATATGGACGAAAGTGTGTCGCCATTAGCCGCTAACATGGCATGGACAATTAGCTGGGAACCAGCAGAACGTGACTTTATTGGTCGTGACGTATTAGCCGCTCAAAAAGCCGCTGGCGACCAACCTAAGCTTGTTGGCTTAGTGTTAACTGAAAAAGGTGTATTACGTTCAGGGTTAACCGTAGTAACTCCAGACGGCGAAGGCACTATTACTTCAGGCACATTTTCACCAACATTAGGGCATTCAATTGCAATGGCACGCGTACCACGCAGTGTTAAAATAGGTGATACCGTAGAAGTTGAAATGCGTAAAAAATTAGTTAAAGTAAGTGTAGTAAAGCCAAGTTTTGTGCGTAATGGACAAAGCCAACTTTAATCGCTAGAAGCATTGTAATAATTTCAATTGATGCTCTATAGTAAATAATCTATTTGAGCGTCAAACCGATTTAAAAATTAATCACATATTAGGAACACTAAAAATGAGCAATATTCCTTCAGAATTAAAATACGCTACATCACACGAATGGGTTCGCAATGAGGGTGACGGTACTGTTACTGTTGGTATTACAGAGCATGCACAAGAACTTTTAGGTGATATGGTATTTGTTGAATTACCTGAAGTTGGTGACAACGTAAGCACAGGTGACGACGTAGCAGTAGCAGAGTCAGTTAAGGCGGCATCAGACATTTATGCACCTATTACAGGTGAAGTGATTGCGGTAAACGAAGACCTTGAAGATTCACCAGAATTGGTAAACTCAGACGCATTTGGCGATGGTTGGATGTTCAAAATAAAATTAGATGATGCCAGCGAATTAGAAAACCTGTTAGACGCTGAAGGTTATGAAAATTCAATCGACGAAGATTAATTTTTAGTAAACAATTAGTTAAAAGCCCTGAACCCAGTTCGGGGCTTTCTTTTATATTCATTAAGAACATTATTTTATAGAGACGCTGTTTTATGACTACTCCCTCTTTGTTTGACTTAGAGCAAACGCAAGACTTTATTCGTCGTCACATTGGCCCAGACGAAGCACAAACCCAAGCAATGCTAAACGATATTGGTGCTGAATCTGTTGATGCACTTATCGATGAAATTGTACCAAGTGATATTCGTCTAGCCGACTTACCAAACATTGAAGCGAGTAAAACAGAAGTTAAAGCACTTTCTGACTTAAAAGAAATCGCGAGCAAAAACATTGTTAACGACACCTACATTGGTTTAGGTTATTACGGCACATTAACGCCAAACGTTATTTTACGTAACGTGCTAGAAAATCCAGGCTGGTACACTGCTTATACACCATACCAACCAGAAATTGCACAAGGGCGTTTAGAGTCTTTATTAAACTACCAACAAATGTGTATTGACCTAACAGGTTTAGAGCTTGCCTCAGCATCGTTACTTGATGAAGGTACTGCAGCCGCTGAAGCAATGGCATTAGCAAAACGTGTATCAAAAAATAAAAAATCAAACGTATTCTTTATTTCGAATGATGTTTACCCTCAAACAATTGACCTAGTAAAACAACGTGCAGACATGTTTGGTTTTGACGTAATTGTAGCGCCTGCTAACGAAGCGCCAGATCACGACATTTTTGGGGCTTTACTACAATACCCAAGTGCCACAGGTGAAATTACTGACATTAGCGACTTAATCGCTAAAATTCATGACAATAAAGGCATTGTTGCTGTTGCTGCCGACATTATGAGCTTGGTAATGCTTAAAGCGCCAGGTGAATTAGGTGCTGATGCGGTAATTGGTTCAAGCCAACGTTTTGGTGTTCCAATGGGCTACGGTGGACCACATGCAGCTTTTTTCACAACGTCTGACAAATACAAACGTTCATTACCTGGTCGTATTATTGGTGTGTCAAAAGACACCCGTGGTAACAATGCATTACGTATGGCAATGCAAACACGCGAGCAACATATTCGCCGTGAAAAAGCTAACTCAAATATTTGTACTGCACAGGTTTTACTGGCCAACATGGCGGCATTTTATGCGGTTTACCATGGTCCAAAAGGCTTAAAAGTAATTGCTGAACGTATTCACCGTTTAGCCGATATTTTGGCGCATGCTGCTAACTTAAAAGGATTAACGCCTTTGCATAGCAGCTATTTCGATACCTTAACTTTTAACGTATCAAGCGACTTAAAAACTGAAATTGTAGCGCGCGCTTTAGCTAATGGTATTAATTTACGCACCGACGTAGACAGCCAAATTAGTATTTCACTTGATGAAACCACTAATCGCGAAAACATGTTTACCTTGTTTGATGTGTTATTTGGTGAAAACCACGGCTTAAACATTGAAGGGATTGACGCGGAAGTACGCGCATTAGGTAATATTTCAATTCCTGAATCGTTAGTACGTGAAAGTGCCATATTAACGCATCCAGTATTTAACTCTTATCACTCTGAAACTGAGATGTTACGTTACATCAAAAAATTAGAGAATAAAGACTTAGCGCTTAACCATTCAATGATCTCGCTTGGCTCATGCACCATGAAGCTAAATGCAACCGCACAAATGATCCCAGTATCATGGCCTGAATTTGCCAACATGCATCCGTTTGCTCCTATTGACCAAGCGCAAGGTTATAAGCAAATGATCGATGAACTTGGCGACTGGTTAGTTGAATTAACGGGTTACGACAATATTTCAATGCAACCAAATTCAGGTGCACAAGGTGAATATGCAGGTTTAATTGCTATTCATAAATACCATGAAAGCCGTGGTGATGCACACCGTAATATTTGTTTAATTCCGTCATCAGCACATGGTACTAACCCTGCGTCAGCGCAAATGGTAGGCATGAAAGTTGTAGTGGTTGACTGTGACAAACAAGGCAACGTAGACATGGACGACTTGCGCACTAAAGCAAGCGAACTTGCCGACAATCTTTCTTGTATTATGATCACATACCCGTCTACTCACGGCGTATATGAAACCACCATTGCAGAAATTTGTAATATTGTTCATGAACACGGCGGCCAAGTTTATCTTGACGGCGCCAATATGAATGCACAAGTAGGCTTAACATCACCGGGCTTTATTGGCGCAGATGTTTCTCACCTTAACTTGCACAAAACCTTTGCTATTCCACATGGTGGTGGCGGTCCAGGTATGGGCCCAATCGGTGTTAAATCTCACCTAGCACCATTTTTACCTGATCATGCATTAATCACGGTAGACGAAAGCACTAAAGGCAATGGCGCGGTTTCAGCAGCACCATTTGGTAGTGCAGGTATTTTATGTATTTCATATCTATATATTGCATTGCTTGGCAGAAAAGGCGTAACCGACGCCACTAAATATGCCATCACTAATGCTAACTATTTAGCGACTAAACTAAGCCAGCATTACCCAATTTTATATACAGGTGAAAATGGCCGAGTAGCGCACGAATGTATTATTGACTTACGTCCGCTAAAAGCGGCATCAGGCATTACTGAAGTAGATATGGCTAAACGCTTAATGGATTATGGTTTTCATGCGCCTACTATGTCGTTTCCAGTAGCAGGCACGTTCATGATTGAACCGACAGAGTCAGAGTCTAAAGTTGAGTTAGACCGTTTTGTTGAAGCAATGGTATGTATTCGTGACGAAGTACGTAAAGTTGAGTCAGGTGAGTGGACATTAGAAAATAATCCACTACACAATGCACCACATACACTAGCGGATATTACCGACACGTGGGATCGTGGTTACACCATCGCAGAAGCGGTTTTCCCAGTGCCTGCAGCAGCGGCAAACAAATTTTGGCCAACAGTAAACCGCATCGACGATGTTTACGGTGACCGTAATTTAATTTGTTCATGCCCGAGCGTGGATACGTATAAAGACTAGGTAAGTATGTGTTGTCATGTTCTAATTAAGTTTGTGACTCAAAATTGACTCAAAGGTGAGCTAAGTGCTCACCTTTTTTGTATCCGTTAATTGTTATGCGTGTAGTGGCATAGTTAATTTAGCCACCTGCTTAGATTATCTAATGGATGAATCTAAAAGCTGGTTACAAGTAAACTCGAATGAAGTGAGAAGCAATATCATATAGAATTTGTAATCATCACTTGTTAGAGTTTTGGTGATTATTTTATTAAGACAAACTCATGAATATTAATTAAAGGATCAAACTTGGAAATGGAACCGGACTATAAAAATTATAATTTATCTGAACTAGAAAGCACATATTCTTATATTGATAAAGATGCCTACCCAGAACGAGCGAAAAAACTAAAAGAAGAAATTGAATCCCGTTTAAATTCAGACAAAGAGTTCAATGAGAATAAATCTGATGAACATATAAATGAAAAGGAATACCAAGCACCTGATGGAAATTGGTTTAAGTTACATTGGCAAGGGCTTTTACCATTAGATCTTAGTTATTGGGTCAATGTATTCGCTATTGGTATAGCATTCTTATTTATTACACCACCATTATTTCAATACTTGGCTGATAGTGAAGCATCTTCTACATTGAGAGGACTACTTATTATCACATTTTATGTGGTAATAACTGGTGTATCTGTTTGGCAATTGACAGGGCTTTATCGCTCTGCTGATAAACACACCTCTAGAGGCGGCTCCTCTGGTTGGGCAATGATAGCTAAACTGATGGTTGTGATTGGTATTGGCCGCTATTGTTTTGAGATGAATCAGACAGGCATTCCTTTCATTTTAGAGAGTGGGAAACTAGTGGTTGGGGAATCAAAGTTGCCACCATTATCTATCCGGGTCATGAATCAGGGCACCGAAGTAGAGCTTCAGGGAGGACTTGAATTTGGAACATCTATCGACTTGTCTCAAGTGTTAATTGATAACCCTTCGATTAAAATAATTCACTTAAATAGTATTGGAGGTCGTATAGCAGAAGCTAAAAAGTTAGCTAAATTAGTGAAGCAGAATAATTTAATAACATATAGCAAGACACAGTGCCTATCTGCTTGTCCCATTGTATTTCTGGCTGGAAAAGAGAAGTTATTAGGAAATTCTGCCAAATTAGGTTTTCATAGTGTTTCATTTGGAAGTGTTTCAGGTAGTGAAGTTGAAGAATTGAACAAGTCTTTAATTTCTCAACTCGAACAAGCTAAAGTCCCATCGTGGTTTGTTACAAAAGTATCGAAAGTAGGTTCTGAGGATATGTGGAATCCATCAACTGACGAGCTTATTAATGCTGGAGTTATTGATAAAGTAGTAGATACGGGAAGCTATGCTCATAGTGGCGTAAGTGACTGGCAAAATCCAACAACAATCGACCAAGAATTACAAAAGCATGAAGTTTATAAAAGCCTCAATCAATTTGATAAAGAAGGCTATAAAGTTATAAAAGAAAAGATGGTTGCAGCAATAAAAGATGGAACACCATTAAATACTCTAACGACTAGTGTTAACCAATACCTTTATATTGAAAGGCTAAATCACTATATGCAGTTGGGTGGGGATGAAGAAGTTATTCAATATATGGATTCTCAAATTGTACAGATGGAATATTTGAAGGGCGATTATCCTGCTAAATGTGCTTCATATACATATCCAGAAGTGTTCGATGCAAATATTGCTAATAATATACCTAGTTTATTACCTTCAGAAGTAAGTGAAAAAGAAAACATTGCTTTTAACTCATTAATTAAATCACTATCGCCCACCAATTATATAGTAAATAAAGAAGAGCAAACTGCGATCATTACTGGTGTTGTTGAAAAAATGATAGCGGTAGATAGTTCGTATGGGGACGTTCTCAGCAATCCAGCTAAATATCACGAAGATCCAGATATACTATGCACAGTAGGTATTATGCTTAATAAGGAAATCAACGCATTACCGCTGGAGAAGGCTGGTTCCTTGCTGAGAAGCTTTTATCGAACAGAGTCTTAATTTAGTTATAAACTTTATTCAATTTTTAATTAGTAAAATTTACTAGATTTGTTTTCTTGTCACAAACTTAATTAAAGCATGACACTATTTGATATAAAATGATCAAACTTCAACTTAGTTTAGTGATAAAGGCAATTTAATATTTACTTTTACGCCATGGTTTTCAGCTAAATCGTATGCTATTTCGCCTTTTAGTTGGTGCACCACACGATTATATAGAATAGTCATGCCTAAGCCTGTGCAGTTTGTGTTTCGCTTGGTTGTGTAGAAGGGTTCGAATATTTTTTCTCTATTTTCAGCAGGAATGCCTTGGCCATTATCTTGGTAGATAATGGTCATAAAATTATCGATTTGGCAGGTTGAAATTGAAATTTTATTATCCTCTTTATTTTCAAAAGCGTGGATAATAGAGTTTTGAATGATCTGATGCAGTACATCTACGATCATATGAAAATAACTGGTTATTTTTGTGTCTTCGTAAATGTTTAGAGTAACGTTAATATTACCTTTTTCTAAAAGCTCTTTGTTTGCTAATAACACATGTTGTATCGGCTCATTTATTGAAAAAGTACGCATTTTTTCTGTTTGTATTTGAGGAGACAGCGACTTGAAATTATCTATTAGGTTAATCACTTTTTCCATGTTTCGATTAATTATTTGATATGATTGGTGAGAAAAGTTTTCAAAGTTTTCAAGCTCTTTTTTTGTTAATTTCTGTTTCTTAATTAGTGCTAAAAAATTTGCGATATTATCTTCAGTTTGACTTAACGCCGTAATTGCTACGCCAAAAGGGCTATTCATTTCGTGAGCAACACCTGACACTAAGCCTATCATGCTCGCCATTTTTTCAGTTTCAACAAGTTTTTCTTGGGTGTCTTTTAAATCAGCGATAGTGTTTTCAAGTGACTGTGTTCTTAATACTACGGTTTCTTCTAAATGTTTATTTAAACTGATCAGCTCATTGGATTTTAATTCAACTTTTTGCTTATAGTCTTCAAAGCGAGATCTAATTTTATTAGAAAGAAGTATTGATAAAATAAATACGGGGATACACACTAATAGACCAAATAGAATAAATTGATAGCGCTGTTGTTGGTTCTCTTTAATAAGCTCTTCTTGTCTTAGTTTTATCGTATCATCAAGCTCGTCTATGTAAATACCAGCGCCAACTGCCCAGTTCCAGTCTTGGTATCCCTTTACGAAAGACATTTTTTGTGCAGGAACGCCTGTTGAAGGTTGCATTGCTCCCGAGTAAGAGATAAAACCTTCACCTGATTGCGCAACTTTTATAATTTTTTTACTGACTAATACGGCATCATTATTAGATATGTCTGCTATGTTTTTTCCTATATATTTATCGATGTAGTGGTTTAAAAAATTACCTTGATGATCAAGTACGAAAATATAGCCGTCATTATTATATGAAATATCTTGAATATGCTTTAGTAGGCGTTTTTTTAGATCAGATTCAAAGTCTTCGACGTATTCACCTGTGCCAACAAACCAATTGTAGGGTTTAAAATGTTTTACATAGCCGACTTTTTCAAATGACTTTGTCGAATTTTTTACCGTAGGTTTGTTGTACCACCATGTTAAAAACCCTTCGCCCTTTTGGGTGGCAATGTTACTTACTTGGCGAATAATATAAGCGCCCTTTACGTCTTGAGAGTCCCATAAGTTTTTTCCTTCAAGATGTACAAGAGTGGGAAGCATTAACACTTTTCCATTGGTTTCATAAAGAAAGAAATAACCTCTACCGTCATTAAATCTAATTTCTCTTAGGGCATCAATCACCATTTTTTTTATTTCGAGCGGGGTACTTTGTGGGTTTTTTGTATAGATAGACTCTATTATTGCGTAGGCATCATTGGTTCTTTCTTTGATATTCTCTTTGATTCGGTGAACGGTTTGCTTTCGCTCAGCAATAATATAATTGTAAACGCGTTCCACTTCGCTTTTAATTAAGGCCTTTCGTTCTAGTATAAACTCATCTTCTATTTCTTTAAGGTTGTTTTCAAATGCCTGATTGTTTTTCTGAGTGATAAACAGAATGGAAAAAAGAGAGATCATAAGCACAAAAATAGGTACAAGTCGTGTAATGTTGATGAGCCTAAGTTCTTCTCTCGAAAGCATATGCGCCTTATGGTGCTAGTTAATGTATTATTTCTATTTATTTAGTGAAGCGCTAAAAAGAGTGCTGGCGACTTATTATTCACTTAATGATTAAATGTAGAGCATTGTTGTTTGATTATATTAATAATTTTTTATAAAAAATGAAAGCTTGTCTTAGCTTAAGTTCTTTTTATTAAAAGTATTAAGTGAGTATAGTGAATTTGTAAACAGTGCTTATCAATTTGAAATTAGAGTACAATAGAGCGCTACTCGCAATAATTTACAATATACTCCAACAAAAATGTTTAAAAAACCTTCATTTAATACTTCACCTTTAACGCAATATCAGCACTTGGTTAGCTCAAATAATATTAGCTTTGATGACAGTCAGCAACAAGCCGTTGCCTTATTACAGCAGCTATATTTAAACTTACAGTCTCAAAACGAAGGTAATATTAACGTAAGAATAAAAAACAAAGGCGTTTATTTATGGGGTAAAGTAGGGCGTGGTAAAACGTTTTTAATGGACTTATTTGTTAACAGTTTGCCGAGTTCAATATGTAAACGACAGCATTTTCATCATTTTATGAAAGACGTACATCAGCAACTTATTGCGCTTTCTGGTAACGCAGAGCCGTTACAACATATTGCTCAACAATTTAGTCAGCAGTACCAAGTGCTATGCTTTGATGAGTTGTTTGTTTCAGATATTGGCGATGCAATGTTGCTAGGCAATTTACTGCAATTTATGTTTGAGCAAAATATTGTGGTGGTAAGCACCAGTAATTGTGCGCCCAATGAATTATACCGCAACGGCCTACAACGCGACCGTTTTTTACCTGCCATTGCGGCCATTGAAAACAACACTTACGTATTACAATTAGCGGGCAAGCATGATCATCGGCTGCGCACGCTAACGTATGTACAAAACTACTTTGAACTACCTTACTTGGCTGAGCAACAAATTGCCTTGCATCAAACGTTACTTAATCAGTTTAATTTAACCTTACCCGTAACGGCGCCTTCAGATAATGTCATCACAATTTTAGGGCGAAAAATTAACTATATTGCTCAACATAAAGTGGACCATAGCGGTGTTATTTGTTTTGAATTTTCAGCGCTATGCCAAGGGCCCCGCAGCCATTTTGACTATGTTGAATTAGCGAAACAATTTAACACCATATTACTGTTTAATGTGCCACCCATGAGCGGACAAGCGTATGAAAGAATAAAAGCTAGAGGCACAGAGGATAATGGTTCAAACATTAATGTTGCAGCAGGAGCTACGGGTGAGCGCGAAGTCGTATTAGCGCCAATGGACGACGCGGTTAGGCGCTTTATCGCCTTAGTGGATGAATGTTACGATTGTAAAGTGAATTTATTGATCACCGCCTATGCTCCACAAGCAGCACTTTATAATAGCGGTGCATTAATGTTTGAATTTGAACGAACCAAAAGCCGCTTAGTAGAAATGGCATCGGCAGAGTATTTAAATCAAGTTTAGCTAACGCTGAGCTGATATTCTAAGATCGTAGCTCTAACGTTGCCAACACCACACCATGATCTGTACTTTCACCATCACGGTCAAAAACTGGGTTAATTAAGTGCCTGTCGTAAACGTGATAAGCGCTTATTTGATAAAAACTGTCGTGATAGCTGGCATCAAATTCACATGATAATAAAATATAATCGAGCACTGAGCCTTTACCGCCAAAATAATGGGTTGGTGTGCGTATATTAAGCGTGCTTTGATGACTTTCTTCTGCTTTATTAACGGTATCAATTACTTCATTTTCAATAGCGTCATTAGTTAAAGCGGTTTGAAATAGCGTCCATGCGTCATTTAAACAATATTTGGCAAGGTAAGTATCTCGGTCAATTGATGAAACAAAGCGTAAATTATGAATAAGTAAGTGGCTAAGTACGCCATCAGTTAAGGTGTTATTAAAGTCACCCATTAATATTATTGGCTGGCCTGTTTGTTCACGTCGTTCTATTATTTCTAGCATTAACAGTGCGGCTTCACTACCACGCTGAAGTGTTGATCCCCAACTGCCCGCAACTTGTGCTTTAAAGCTTTCAATAATTGCTTTTTCGCCTGACCATTGTTGATTATTTTCATCAGGTTCAAGCATCGAGCGCTTCGATTTAAAATGTACTACGTAACAGTCGGTATTACCGATATGAGGCACGTCAATGGTGGCTCTTAACACTTTTCGGCTAAAAGAAAAGCTTTCACTCAAACCAATACTTTGTGCTAAGTCGGTATTGGGGGTTATCGACTGAGTGTCAACAATAGGATAACGAGAGGCAATAGCGACTACTGGGCGCTTGTAAATAAAGTCGTCAATAATTTCGGGTTGGTCAATGACTTTAAAATATTGATAACCTTGGCTTAGCATAAGTTCTTGTAATGAGTTGGTACTAAACACTTCTTGAAAACCAATAATGTCAGGCTGGTATTCAGATAAATAATCAACTATCCAGCGCTGTTTTTTTTGCCACTGCTCAGCACTATAAATACGCTCAAATTCATAAAAAGCATTGGGAGGTTCAAGGTAGTTACATAAATTGAAACTCGCAATTTTTAGCTGTGTATTCGCCAAAGGCGTTGGTTTAACTTCTGGAGGGGTGATTGAATTGATTACTTGTTTATCTCGGCTGTTATTAATGTATTGCATTTATTGAGTAGGATTATAGCGTATTGTCTCTAGGGCGTGTTGAACTTTCGAGTTTGTTTTTGTAGCGATTTGTTGGGTATTTATACAAGGCAGAGCCTTTGTCATGTGGTTATTCCACATAAAAAGGTAATAACGCAGTAGAAATGACCAACAAACGCTGCCCAGAGGGTTCGGCTAAAAGCGCTTTACTCTTTTTAAAGGAGCCGAACAAAGTTTAACCGCGAAAGATCAACACGCCCTAAGTTAATACATTAAAAATATGATCGCTAATTGCTTATTTATT
>JBMZCX010000051.1:0-21599 GCA_049613795.1 Thalassotalea sp.
CACCTAGCACCTAGCACCTAGCACCTAGCACCTAGCACCTAGCACCTAGCACCTATTATTCAGTAACAGTATTCAACTGTGCTTCAAACTGTTCAACGCCACCTTTAACTTGATAGAGCTTCACTAAAAGGTAGTTAAGCTCTGGGGCAAACCATGCATAAGTAACACGCTTTTTCTCAACCACTTCACGCTTGAGCTTTATTGTTTTAACAAGCCCGTAGGGTAGCATAATTTCTTCTTCACCATCGTATTGATAAACATAGTTTTTAATTTGGTTTTCATTTTTTATTACAGGATATACAAAGTGGGTTTGCTTAGGATTACTGATCAAATTAAAGCGATGTTGTAAATGGTAACTTAATGAGTCTTGTACATTAGAAGGGTAGGTAACCGCGTAGCTTTTTTTCTTTTCTACATTGGTTGCTTGCCCAGCGTCTATAGCAAACTGCCAATGAGATGATTTGTCTCTACCAGTACCTTCTCGCTTGTATTGATATTCAAGCGGGGTAACATGAGCATTATTAATTTCTACCAGTGAGGTTTCTTTACGATCATCATTAAATATTAACCATTCAATGCTGGTGTGGTAACTGTATTCGTATTGCCCATTTTCGAGTTTTTTTAATTCTCGAGTAGCGTTACCAACAGGTTTTGATTTGTGAATAATGGTGTAGTTAGCCACGAAAGGTTTAACTAAGGTTGGTACTGCTGTTTCTTCGCCATAGACTGTTGCTGACAATAATCCATAAAATATGCTTAAAGAAAGTACTTTTTTCAACATAACCAACCTTATAATAACGTTTATTTAAACTAAAAGTCTTCGCTTGCGTAACCTGAAATAGGTAATACATTACCATCTAATACGGCATTATCACCAATCATTGTGACCCTCTTACTACAGAACCACTTCACCACTAAGGGGTAAATACGATGTTCTTGCTCATGGACTCTACTGGCTAAGTCGTCAGCAGTATCACCATCAAAAACAGGTACTTTGGCTTGTAAAATAACGGGGCCACCATCTAACTCTTCAGTGACAAAATGAACACTTACGCCATGCTCTTGATCTTTTGCATCAAGCGCACGCTGGTGAGTATTTAGCCCTTGATACTTAGGCAATAGCGATGGATGAATGTTCAATAACTTTCCTGAAAAGTGCTGAACAAACGCAGGCGTTAATATTCTCATAAACCCAGCTAAAACAACAATATCAGCTTTTAACGCATCAATTTTTTCTATCAGGGCGTGATCGTAACTTTCGCGAGAGTCGAATGCTTTATGTGAAATAGCATGAGTGGCTATATTGCTGTTTTGTGCTCTAACTAAGCCATATGCATCAGCTTTGTTTGAAATAACACCAACAATTTCACCTGGGTAATCAGCACTATTGCAAGCATCTATTAATGCTTGCAAATTAGTACCACTGCCCGATATTAATACCACAATACGGCTGGGCATCGTAATTATCCTTTTTGAATAATAACTTGTTCTTGACCGCTAGTAAGCTCGGTAATTTCGCCAATGTGCCAAGCGTTTTCGCCATGCTCGCTTAAAATTTCTAAGCTTTGAGCAACTTTATCAGCAGGCACAGCGATAATCATACCAACACCACAGTTGAAGGTACGGTACATTTCATGTGTTGTGATATTACCTTTGTCTTGTAACCAGTTAAAAATTACAGGCCATTCCCAGCTTGACTCATTAACAATCGCTTGTGCACTTTCAGGAAGTACGCGAGGAATATTTTCCCAAAAACCACCACCAGTAATATGTGAAAGAGCATGTACTTCTACTTCTTTCAATAAGGCTAATACTGATTTGACATAAATCTTTGTTGGTTCGATTAAATGAGCGGCGATAGATTTTCCGTCAAGTAGTTCGTTAGTGTCAGTGTTATCAACTTCTAATACCTTACGAATAAGTGAAAAACCGTTTGAATGAGCGCCAGATGAACCTAATGCGATAAGTTGGTCGCCTGCAGCTACTTTACTGCCGTCTAATAAACGTGATTTTTCAGCAACACCTACACAAAAACCAGCAATGTCGTAATCACCTTGGTGGTACATGCCTGGCATTTCTGCTGTTTCGCCGCCAACTAATGCACAACCTGATTGTACACAGCCTTCAGCAATGCCAGCGACTACAGCAGATGCTACGTTAACGTCTAATTTAGCCGTGGCGTAGTAATCTAAGAAAAATAATGGTTCAGCGCCTTGCACAATTAAGTCGTTAACACACATCGCAACGAGGTCAATACCTACGGTGTCGTGCTGCTCTAAATCAATGGCTAAGCGTAATTTTGTACCTACGCCGTCTGTGCCTGCAACAAGTACAGGTTCTTTATACCCTGTTGGTAGTTGGCAAACTGAACCAAAGCCACCAAGGCCTCCCATAACTTCAGGACGAGTTGTGCGTTTTACCGCGCCTTTAATGTTTTCTACTAGTGCATTACCTGCATCAATATCTACACCAGCATCTTTGTAGCTTAAAGACTGTTTTTGTTCGCTCACGGGGAAACCTCTATTTGTTGCCATTTAGTCGTAAAGGCGCATATTCTACCAGCGCAAGCGCTTGGTGAAAATCTTTATGATAAATTATTTTTTTCCGTGAAAGTTTTTCAATACTTTGTGGTAAGATTACGCTTATGAAAACTACGTACCTTCTTAATATGATTAGACATTGTTTGCTGTGCTGTATCATTGCTTTTACGAGCATGAGTGCGGCGATAGAAGTCACCGACTTATATGTTGCTAAAGTTACAGTTACTACTCAGCAAAGTAAAGCGCGCAATCAAGCGCTAAAATTGGCACTTTCTTCTGTTTTTGTTAAAGTGAGCGGACAACAGCAAGTACTGACGCAGCCTAAAGTAAAGGCTGCACTAGTACGTTATAATCAATTTCTTTCTAAGTATCATTACGAAAGAAAAGGTGATCAAAATTATTTAGTGGCTTCATTTAACGAAGTTAAAATTAATCAATTACTCATTAATGAAAATATTCCGCTTTGGGGGAGTTTGCGTCCACAGGTTGTTTTTTGGGTGGTAGATGAAAACGGATTAACGCGTCAAATCATTTCGGGTTCAAGTGAGTCTCCAGTTCAACAACAGATAATTCAATTTTCTGAACAACGGGGACTACCCATTTTAATGCCGCTAATGGATCTTACTGATGCTAACGAAATTACCACTTCAGATGTTTGGGGACGATTTTCTTATCCCTTAATTAAAGCCTCGCAACGCTACTTAGCTGAAACACTTGTTGTGTTACGTATTTCAAACCGTAGCTTACTTTCCGAGCAAGAATTACAAACAGTAGAATCCTGCCCTTTGTGCCAGCCGTCATTTGTTATTGACTGGCATTTAATATCAGATGCGAATGATCCTGCGAGCGTTAAAGTGGGAAAAGCTTATCAAGGGCTAGATAAAACAGTGCTACTTGAGCAGGTTTTATCTGACATTACCGATCAAATATATCAAAGTTATGCGCTTAACAGTGATGAAAATAATGAAGTGATAATTGATATTGCTAATGTAAGTTCTTTATCTGTTTACGCAGAAGTGGTTGAATTTTTAACTCAGTTGTCTTCAGTTCAATCAATTCAATTAATCACCGCTCAAGGTGAAAAGCGTCAATTTTCATTGAAATTAATAGGCTCTAAACAAGCACTAATGTCGTCATTGAAATTGCACCAAGCATTAAAACTACAATATGATCCACTTGCTCCCGTTAGCGAAAATGCTGTACCGGTATTTTATTGGAGTAAGTAGTGACTAAACATACGCAACTTGCCTTACAAGTACAGTTACCTGATGACGAAACGTTTTTAAGCTTTCGTGGTGACAGTCATCAAATATTAATTGATACCCTTAAAGGTTATATTGGTGCTGACAACCTTTCTATTCATCAAGAAAAATCAATTCCAGGGTGTTATCTGTTTGGCTTGGCTGGCGTGGGGAAGTCACATTTACTTCATGCGTGTTGTAGTATGGCGGCAGAGCTATCGCTTAGCTCTGTGTGCTTGTCGTTAGCTGAAATTCAGCAATATTCAGTTGATATATTAGACGGACTAGAAAATATTGACTTAGTTTGCTTAGACGATATTCAGCTAGTTGCCCAATCAACGGTATGGCAACAGGCAATATTCGATTTATATAATCGAATAGGCGAGCAAGGCAAGAAAATTATTATTTCAGGTGATAAAGAAATTAAATCACTTAACTTAACATTGCCTGATTTAGCTTCGCGATTATCGTGGGGCTATGTTGAGCAAGTTAAATTATTAAATGATGAAGAAAAGCTATTAGCTTTAC
The DNA here is from genome assembly GCA_049613795.1 of Thalassotalea sp. Lineage (GTDB taxonomy): Bacteria > Pseudomonadota > Gammaproteobacteria > Enterobacterales > Alteromonadaceae > Thalassotalea_B. The sequence continues at coordinate 4,310 of JBMZCX010000051.1, forward strand.
AGTTTAGAGCAGGGCAGCGAGGCTTAGTATTAAGCTTCGACGTAGCCCATTTTCTAGTAACACGTTTATCCCGTGACATGAAAAACTTAATTTCAGCACTTGATAAACTCGATCAAGCGTCAATTAGGGAGCAACGTAAAATTACTATTCCCTTTATAAAAGACGTGTTGTTATAAACAGACTCTAGTTTATTTTGTTAAGTTTACCGCCTTTAAAACAGGTAAATGTTTACGACTATAATGTTTGCCAATAACACCTTGGTAACGATTGTCTGTTGAAGCCTCTAGCTTCTGACTTTGCTGTAATAATTCGTTTGCCATGGAATGATTAGCAATAACGTGTTTTATAGCTGAATTTAATTGCAGTGTCCCTCTAAAGCTTCCCCCTTCAGGAATAGCGAGTGGTGCTGGCAATGCAGCAAGCGCTGATTGTAAATACATAAATTCAGGCAGTACTCGCTCAACTACAAATTCAATACGAGGTAGTATGCTTGCCTCTCCTTCACGCCCCCTTTGACCCCAAGCAATATTATTAAGGTTTTGATCGGTAACCATTACATCACGTTCAACGTTATAGCGTGAATTCATCATAAATCCGTCAAATAATATCGCATAATCTTCTCTAGTACTTGAATAGCTATAAAACTGTGGCGCAGATTCATTTTTGAAAAAATGGGCAACATCATTAGGCGTATAGGCTTTCTGTGTAGCGTTTGCTGGCGGATCGTTATGAAACCTTACCCGTGCAAGATCCCACATTTCATCGCCATGTAATGGTAATGCTGTTTGCAGTTGATCAGATTGAATTTCTTGATTAAGAATACGGTTGTAGGCGATTAATTCAATTTTGTTAGTACGAGATACATCATCCCAAATAGTTGAAGGAAAATAGTCATTGGCATGTGCTAGTTCATGATAAAGCAGTGAAGCAAAGCTGTAGAGTGTGTCATTTAAGTTACGTGATAGACGATATCTAATATCAGGAAAAAAGCTGGCGTAATCATTGTTTTTTACATATCGCCAAGGTATTTCAAATTGTAAATCGCTACCAAAAGCGGAACGATAGTCAGGTGCTTGATTAATGGTGTCGCGCTCTTCTGGTGTTAGCCATAAATCGTCGGGATCTAAATAAATGGCTCCAGTATACGATTGATAAAAAGAAGGACGAATATCGTATGAAATAACAATAGCAGTAGTGGCGCGCAATAAATTTTTAAAGTCGTTATGCTCGTGATCAAAAGTTTCTAAAAATGCTTTAAAGCGATCGCCCATCCATTGATGAGACACTAAAACATGATCCATAATGTCATCAACCGTAGGGGTTTTAGTGACATGAGCAATTAGTGGTGAAGTGGTAAAGTTACAGGCGTTATCGTTGACTTTTAAGTTATTAGCGTAAACACAGTCAGCTAACGTATCAGCAACAGGGGAGTTAGGGTTATATGGAAAAACGTGCGCTAAGCGGTTATCTTGAAAATAAGCATCGTCTGAGGTTAAAACAGCTACATTGCTGTTTTCAACCAATATGGCAAGTTTATCTGAGTAGGTTTGGCTGTTGTGTTCAAGTATTACCTCAAACTCTAATAAGGTATCGCTTGTTACCTCTGGAGCATCAAAAAATACAGCGAACTTTCCATTCGTATTATTTTCAGTAAAGGTGACTGTTGGCCCTGATATTTGACGCCACTTTATCGTATTAGTATCAACATTTTGCTCAAAATAGGTTCTTAACGAAACCGCATTTTGCTCAATTACTGCATGACTTAATCTTAAAGACATTGGGCTAATGTCATTCGTTACCGTAATGGTTTGAGTGATACTTTGACTTACACCCTGAGCGTTTTTAAAAGACACACTAAAACTATAGTCGCCACTGCTCATTGTTGAGAATGAAACAACTTTACTTTGCTTAGCGAGTAGCTCAACGTGTTCGCCTGAAGTTTGCAGCCAAACAATATCTGAAATAGTGTCATTAGGGGTATACAACACTAAATCAGCACTTTGGCCTCTTTTAACTGTATCTTCTATCACCACGATTTGTGTAGCTTTTGAATTGTCTATTACGGTTGATTGACTAGTTTGGCTTTCGTTGCCACCACCACATGCCGTTAGTAATAGACATGTAAATAGTGAAAGGAAGTATTTGCTGTTTCTATTATTCATTATTCTTCCTATTCATCCCTTTTAGAAATAGCTAAAATTTTATAGCCATGCTATTGACGTTATTGTTTTTTCTTTCGAATACCTAAACCTAATTCTTGTCCTCGGTATTTTGCATAATACGTGCCCGATATAAACATGCCGGTGGCAAATAGTAGCTCTAAGCCTGCCCAAAGTGCGTCGCTTTCAGATACCCACAATGTTGTTAAACTATGTAAAAAATAGAGCATAACAATAAAGTTTGACCATGCAAACGTATAAGGGTTTCCTTGAACTAAGCCTTTTAAAGGAAATAGTAGCGGAACGATAAACATTGCTAACGTCAGTAATGGCGACAAACCTTCGGAAGGGTTAAGTACGAATAACCATAAAGGTAAAAAAAGTAATAAAGAAAAATAGCAGGTTAATGCTATTTTTTTATGTGTTTGCGTTGAGAGATAACGTTTCATTAATCGTTTTTTCCAATTTACTAAATAATGTTTAATACATTTTCTGGTGGGCGACCAATTACGGCTTTATTATCATGTACAACAATAGGGCGTTCCATTAGTTTTGGCGTATTTACCATCGCATTAATTAATGTTTCTTCGTCAGCATTTTTTAAATTTTGCTCAGAAAATTCAGTCTCTTTGGTACGCATCATCTCAATAATGCTTACCTTCAATTTAGCCGACAATCCCTCTATCTCATCTTTAGATAATGGTTTTTTTAAATACTCCACAACCGTAATATTTACACCATGTTCTTCTAATAAGGCGAGTGTTTGTCTGCTTTTTGAGCAGCGAGGGTTGTGATAAATTGTAAACATAGGTATTCCTGTTATTTTATTAGTGTCAGTAAGGTGCTAGGTAATTTAATTTAAGCGTTTCAGTTTTTCTTGTTGGTCTTGCAATTGTAAAATTCTACCTTTAATACGCTTCCCTATAATGGGTAAGTCGCCAGTATAATTCATTGCGGTTTGTAATTCGTCAATTGCTTGAGGGTAAGCTCCAACTAATGCCATTATTTCAGCTTTGCTGGCATGCATAAGTGCTTTTTTATCTTGCTTGCGGTAAATGGCGGTTAATAAATCGTATGCAATAAAGCTATTAGGACTCATTAACAGAAAGTCTTGAAGCACCTGAGCCGACTGTTCATATTTTTTCATTTCAAGTAAGACATTAGCATAATTTAAGGCTACTACTTGGTTATTTGGCATAAGTAAATTAATGTCTGCAAGCATTTTTTCAGCCTGCTTAAATTGTTTTAATGCGATTAGCACATCTGACAATGCGTCGATATAAAACAAATTGTTTTTGTCATTTTTTAACAGTTTGCTTAGCAAGTTATAGGCGCTTTTATATTGCTTTGCTTCAAAATATGACAAGGCTAAGCCATATTCAGCCGCCGATAAGAAAGCGTAATGGTTTTTTTTGATAGCATCATTGAAATGTTTAATATTAAATTGAGGGTTGCCCTCATATCGGGCCTTTATTCTCACTTTTGTTAATTCAAAGGCTAACTTAGGCGCTACTGTTTTTGCGGGGTAGTTTTGGGCTCTCACTCGTGCTTCAGCAACACGTGATTCAGGTAAAGGGTGCGTTAATAGCATGGCTGGCGGTTTACTTTTATAGCGGTATTTAGCCGTCATTTTATTGAAAAAATCTGGTGCGCCTAAAGGGTCAAAGCCACTATTAGCTAATAATGAAATACCGACACGATCTGCCTCTTTTTCATTACCTCGAGTATAGTTTATTCCCATTTGTTGACTGGCGGCTATACTGGTACTTAATGCAGCCATACCTAAACTTGGGTTAATTATTGAGAGTAATACCCCCGAAACAATACCTGCCATTGTTAACGGTTGTGTTCGACTTTGTGCTTCTATTCTTCGGGCTAAATGTCGTTGGGTTACATGTGAAATTTCATGGGCTAATACTGAAGCAAGTTCACTTTCTGTGTCTGCTGTTGTGATTAAACCACTGTGAACGCCAATATGACCGCCAAAAAAAGCAAATGCATTCAGTTCACTATTATTAACGAGAAAAAATTCGAAAGGGTAGTTAACATCTTGGGCATTTTTAACCAGCCTATTACCTAAATCATTAATATATTCGATTAGCACTGGGTCGTTAATTACTCCGCCTTGGCCTCTTATTTGCTGCATCATGGCTTGCCCTATTTGCCGCTCTTTATCAACCGATAATACGCTAAAGCCTGAGGTACCAATTTGTGGTAATTTATTTTTATCTGTTTGCATGGCTAAAGCACTAGTGCTTGTTAACACACTAGCTATAATAAAGGCATAGCGTAATTTTTTAAGTTTTAACACCTTAGCTTTCCACTTCCTCGTCAGGATCATCAAGTAATTGGTTAATTTCTAATGCACTTTTACTAGCACTGATCGCTTTACAAAACTTTGCGATACTAAAGCCTCTGACATCAATAACGTCGAAGGATTCAGTTAATGTGTCAATTAAATCGTTAACGCGCGTATGAGCATATCTAATTAATGCCATATCGGCTTCATCGCCACTTCTAAAAGCAAAAATAATAAAAGAGACTAAATTACTTAGTCGAAACAGTGAGCGCATTGTTTCAGGGTGCCACTCTTTAAATGAACAAAAGTCATGCCCTAGTAATGTTCTATTAACCCGCTCTCCTTGTACTACAGGGTAGCAATGCAATTCGTAATGCTGTTCACTATAAATATGCCGTAATGCAATTTTGGGCTTACGTTTAGCGTGAATTTCACCCGTAATATCTATGTGACCATCAAGGTAAGGTAGATTCCAGTTTGTGCGATTAAAAATAGTTTTGAAGCCACTATCAAAACCATCGGTTAAAATGCTGTCTAAGTCACCAACAGAAATTGCAGCCATATGATAAATAGGAGGAACTTCTCCCCAATTCAGTTTCTTTTTAAAGTTATTTACATCTTTAAGTGTAGGGTTTTTAGGTAATTCGTTCATGTATACTTAATTAAACTCCAAAAAATAAAAAGTAATGTGCATAGGCGCTTATTATCATAAGTAGTTATGCTATTGATTTAAACACTATACTGCAAAAGTGCTATTGTAATCGATTGTCGCAAAATAGATAATTAAACGAAAGTGTATCAAGAATAAAATTGTAAATGATTTATCAATATAATGCGGTTGCCGACAAATGTCCTTTGCCGTTAGTTAAAATGCGAGTCATTTTGAAGAAAATGGATAAAAATGATATGTGTATTATGCAAGTTTCAGATACAGGCTCTTTAACTGATATTCCTAAATATTTAGCAGAAAAAGGGTATCAATTTTCTCAGCAACAATTGAGTGATTCAGTGGTTGAATTACAAATAAAACAGGTAAGTTAAGTTTATGGTGTCTTTTTTCACGCAATGGTACAAGCGGAAGTTTTCCGACCCTCATGCAGTAACGCTTTTGGTTATTTTACTGTCAATTTTTCTATTTATATACTTTTTTAGTAGTTTGTTAATGCCTGTTTTTGTGGCAATCGCACTCGCTTTTTTATTAGATTTACCTGTTAATCGTTTGAATAATAAAGGGTTGTCTCGAACAATATCCAGTTCTATTGTCGTGGTGCTTTTTGTAAGTGTCACTTTGTTTGCTAGTTTTGGCCTAATGCCTATTATGTGGCAACAAGGCAGTAATTTAATTCAAGAAATTCCGCATATGGTGACAGAAGGGCAAAGCTATTTGTTAACGCTCCCTGAAAAGTATCCTGATGTTATTCAAGCCGAGCAAATAGAGTCTGTTTTTGGTTTTGTTAAAAGTAATTTTATTGAGTGGGGACAAGTGGCATTGAAAGCATCACTTAATTCAATTTCAGATATTGTTGCATTACTTATTTATTTAATACTTGTGCCCTTAATGGTGTTTTTCTTTTTGAAAGATAAAAATCAATTTTTAAAAAGTGCGTCGGCTTTATTACCTAAAGACCGCGAAATGGCGGTACAAGTGGGTAATGAAATGAACCAACAAATCATGAATTATATTCGCGGTAAAGTCATTGAAATTATTATTATTGGTGGTGCTTCCACTGTAACTTTTGCATTGCTCGGGCTAAATTATGCCCTGCTTTTAGGCGTACTTGTTGGTTTGTCTGTACTCGTACCTTATGTGGGCGCAACTATTGTTACGCTACCTGTTTTATTAGTGGCGTTGTTTCAGTGGGGCACAGGTGCTGAATTTGGTTATGTAATGTTGGCGTACGCTATTATTCAAGCGTTAGACGGGAACTTATTAGTACCGTTGCTGTTTTCTGAAGCAGTAAACTTGCACCCAGTAACTATTATTATTGCAGTAATATTATTTGGTGGCTTATGGGGCTTTTGGGGGGTATTTTTTGCCATTCCATTAGCAACATTAGTGAAAGCGGTAATAAGTGCGTGGTCTAACCCACAATTTGAGCTAAAAGAAAGCAATAGCTAATTTTGATAGTGAAGGTCATTATTTTAAGCAAAAAACTCGGTATTTAGCCGAGTTTTTTGTGTATTAGTGACTACGTTTTATATCGTCGCTAAAATGTCTAAAACTACTTGGTGATGATCTTTAGTTTTAAACTTATTAAATACATGGCTAATTTTTCCGTCTAAACCAATTAAAAAGCTTAAACGGTGAATGCCGTCGTATTCGCGTCCCATAAACTTTTTTAAGCCCCATACACCAAAGTCGTCTGCTACTTTATGGTCAACATCAGAAAGTAAGGTAAAGTTTAATTCATCACGCTGACAAAACTTTAACAAACGTTTCGGTTCATCAGGGCTAATACCAAATACTACCGTGTTATGCTCAGCTAACTGTGTTTTAGTATCGCGCAAACCTTGGGCTTGAACAGTACAACCGGGTGTCATAGCTTTCGGGTAAAAATAAACTAAGACTTGTTGCTTTCCAATAAAATCAGCAAGTGATACAAGTTGGTTGTTTTCATCAGGTAAACTAAATAATGGGGCTAATTCGCCAACAGTAATTGTTTTCATTTTTTATTCCTAAGGTTGATAATTACTTCAAATTAATCAAGATCAGATATTTGGTTAGTGGTAACTGGCTTTATACAGCCTTGAATATCTATTTGTTCGCATAACTCTATGTAATCAGCTTCAAGTTTTTCAATACTGGTGTCTTCTGTTAAGGCAATAAGAATGGTGGCACTTGTTTGGTTATGTTGATGATTAAATTCAGATTTTAATGAAGAAATATCAATACTGCGGCTAGCAAAAAAAGCGGTAATTGCTTTTAATAACCCTGGTTGTTCAATACCTGCATATTCGACCTGAAAGTGTTGTGTGAACTCTCGGCGCTTATAATCTGAAGTGCGCTTCATCATGGTAATTAATTCAAGCTGATGGGCGATTTTAGGCAATTTCAATTCAAGTTGATTAATTGCTTTTATCGAGCCTTGCAAGAGCATGATCATGGTAAATTCTAGGCCAAATCTCGCCATTCTACTGTCAATAATATTACAGCCGCATTCACTGGCAAGTTTGGTTAACTCGCTTACGCTTCCTGTTCGGTCAGCGCCCATGGCTGTTAATACAAGATATTGAGACATTTTAAACCTAGTTGTATAAAAAGGGCGCATTGTAACGCAAATTAATAATCGGGGCTAATGTAAACTAGCGCTTGTGTTTGTTAAATCAGATAAGTACCATGGTGCGCTTATATTAGCGCTGTTTTGTAAGTTGTTTTATCTTTGAGGAACTAATTTTAAAATAGTGACTCAAAAGCGCGTAATCTAAAGTTTATCAGTGGTTGATGCCTTACTGTATCAGTCCTTAATTAATAAAATGAAGAACATCCGATAAAGGTTTATTTTCGTCAGGAGTTTTGATGAACCGAAGCATAATTTCACTCTCTTTGATCTGTTTAGCGATCACAGGTTGTAGTACTGTTAGTAAAAAAAGCGCGATAGGTGATTTTGACTACGCAAGTAAAGATGAAGCGTCAACACTAGTCATTCCACAATCATTAGCTCAGCCAAATTATAAAAATGACTTTGTGATTAATAATAATATTAATCACAAAGGCCCTGTTGGTGAACAAGTTGATGTGAGAGCACCGTCATTGGTATTACCGATTGCCTCTGCATCTCGTATAGAAAACGATAATGAACAAGCCAAAATTTGGTTTGATAAAGTACTTGAAGACAAAGACTTACAAGCATTTGTTTATCAAGCGATAGTTGATGAATTAGCATCGCAGCAAGCAACATTATCTGAAGTAGATGCTGATAAATTAATGTATCAAACAAGTTGGATCACGGTTACTAAAGAGTCGGGCTGGTTAGTTACTTCAATTGACGAAACTGTACGTATGAAGTTCAATGTTCAACTAGAAACTAAACCTCATGGTCGCAGTGTTGCGGCTATTGTTGGATTAGCTGATTACGCTAAAACGGACGAAAGCGGTGAAACCAGTGAAATTGACTTAATTGACAAGCATCGCTTAGAAATTGCTATGTTGAACCAAGTTGTATCGCAAGTTGATTTTAAATACCGCAGCTTTCAGCGTGATAATCAGTTGTTAAGAGCTAAACAGCAACTCGTTTCTATTGAACAAGACTATACAGGTCAAGCGTCTTATCTTGTGGAAATGGAAAGCGATATGTTGTGGTCAAATATGCCTATTTTATTTTCTAAATACGGTTTTGACGTGAACGACCTAAATGAATCAAAACAGGTTTATTACGTAACTTACAAAAAGCTTGAAACAAGTGTATGGGATAGCCTTTGGGGTGATGATGCCCCGGTAATTGGCAACTTAGCAGAAGGTAAATATCAGTTTCATTTATCTGCTCAAGACAATAGCACTTTAGTAACGCTGAAAGATGAAGCAGGTAATGCTTTAAGTAAGTCTCAATTAGAAGCAATGTTTGACGCGATGAGTTTAGCGCTTTCGTTTAAAGATTCGTTATAAAATCAATACGCTAGTCTGTTAAATATAATACCGCATTAATGCCGTACTAATACCGCATAATAATAATGCGGTATTTTTTTATCTGAATTTCTATCAAACGTTAACTAAGCCCCAGCATTTCACTAATTTTATTAATGGTATTTAAATTGCGTGCGGTGGCTGGTGTACCAATGCAAGACTCCATATTCGCCACCAGTTTTGAACGGCCGATACCGTCAGGCGCATGTAAATATAATACCTTATTAATCAAACAATATTGTTCATTATCACTTAAGTATTTATCTATTTTAGCTTGGTTTACTTGTGGCGAACTTTTACAAAAATAGTAATGAACAAGTTTGCCGTCATTAGTATTGTATGGGCAGTTTGCCTGCGCTTTTAAGAATTGCTCAGAGGTTAAGGTAATAATTTCAGGGGTAAAGTTAACTTGTTCAAAGATAATTTTTTTGAGTGTTGCCGTAGGTTCATCATCACTTGTTAAGACGATATTACCTGTTTGAATATAGTACTGTAAGTCTTTATAACCGGCTTGTGTTAATAAGGGCATTAGTGATTTCATTGGCAGTTTGTTATTACCACCGACATTAATTCCTCTAATAAGCACCACAAAAGTTGCCATGGTTTACCTTCCTTAAATAATTTGTAAATCGGTAATTTTTTCTATAATAACGGCAATGGCTTTTGACGTTGGCGTAAATGATTTATCTCCGACACTGTCAAGCGGCACAAGCGGGTTAGTTTCAGGGTAATAAGCGGCTAAATTTCCTGAGGGAATATCATAATATTTAAGGGTAAAACCACGTAATGTGCGTTCTCTATTGTCTGACCAAATTGACGTTATTTTCACTTTGTCGTTTTCATTTAGCTTTAGCTTGTTCGCATCTTTTTTATTGATAAATAGAACATTGCGTTCATTGCTAACACCGCGATAGCGATCATTCATGCCGTAAACAGTGGTGTTATATTGGTCGTGAGAACGTAAGGTTTGTAGGGTGAAAATACGTGTTTTTTGATTATCTTGAAAATGCTCAGCAACCAGTTTATTCGGGAGCGATTGCGCACTAAAGTAGGCTTTTTTTACCTTGTTATTCCATTTTAATTTAGCGGCACTATTACCTAAATAAAAACCACCAGGTGCATTAAGACGTGTATTAAAGTGCGAAAATTCAGGTAAGGTTTGGCTGATCATCTCTCTGATCGCATCATAATTATCGGTTAGCTCTTGCCAGTTTACTTTTTTACTACCGAGTGTTGCGGCAGCAATACCCGCAACAATGGCAATTTCAGATTTTTGCTCAGGCGATAAAGGCGTTACATTACCTTGTGAAGAATGCACCATGCTAAAGGTGTCTTCTACGGTAATAAATTGTGGCCCACTGGCTTGTATATCGACTTCTGTTCTGCCGAGGCAAGGTAAAATTAAGGCATCTTTGCCTATGGCTAAATGGCTACGGTTTAATTTCGTGCTAATTTGTACATTAAGCTCACTATTACTTAATGCTTGAATGGTCTGTTCGGTATCGGGTGCCGCCGCCGCAATATTTCCACCTAAACAAATAATGACTTTGCTCGACTTTTCAATTAATGCTTTTATCGCGTAATAAACGTTATGTCCAGCAGGGTAGGGTAAGGGTTGCTCAACGAGTTTGCTTAAGCTATCAATAAATGCAGCTTTAGGCTTTTCGTTAATGCCAACCGTTCTATTACCTTGCACATTGGAATGGCCTCTAACAGGACAAAGACCGGCACCTTTTCTAGCAATATTCCCCTTTAATAGCTGAAAGTTAACCAGTTCTTGAATAGTGTCGACAGAATGCTTATGTTGAGTGATCCCCATCGCCCATGTACATATTACACTGTTAGCTTGCAAGTATATTTCGGCGGCATTCGCTAACTCTGCTTGTGTTAACCCTGATTGCTGGGTTATTTTTTGCCACGTTGTTTGTTGCACCGTTTGTTGATATTGCTCAAAATTACTGGTGTGTGTCGCAATAAATTCATTATCAATAAGTGATGGTAAACCTTGTGCTAATGCTTGCTCATTTTTTTCAAAAATATATTTACACATGCCACGTACTGCTGCCATGTCTCCACCTAATTGCGGAGTCAGGTACAGGTGACTGATAGTGGTGGCACTTGGTGTTAATAGCTCTATTGGATCTTGTGGGCTAGCAAAGCGTTCTAACGCGACTTCTTTTAAATTATTAAACGATACTATTTTACAACCTGAACGGGCTGATTTTCGTAAGGCGTTCATCATTCTTGGGTGATTTGTGCCCGGGTTTTGCCCAAAAACAAAAATGGCATCGGCATGGTCAAAATCGTCTAAGGTGACTGTGCCTTTGCCAATACCTATACTTTCATTAAGTGCTACGCCGCTGGCTTCGTGGCACATATTCGAGCAGTCGGGGAAGTTATTGGTGCCAAACATTCGCCCAAATAACTGATAAATAAATGCTGCTTCGTTACTGGCTCTGCCTGAGGTATAAAATTCAGCCTGATCAGGCGAATTAAGCTGTGTTAAGTGAGTTGAAATGATCCCAAAAGCGCTTGGCCAATCAATGGCTTCATAATGATCTGTTGCGCTATTGTAACGTAGTGGCTCGGTTAAGCGACCTTGATACTCTAACCAATAATCACTTTGCTTTTTTAAGTAGCTTACTGAATGATCGCTAAAAAATTGAGCATCGGCTTTCTTACTGGTTGATTCCCAAGCAATAGCTTTAGCGCCATTTTCACAAAATTGCAGTAAGCCTTCTTTTTGGTCGCCCCACGCACAACCGGGGCAATCAAATCCTTGATCTTTATTTGCTTTAAGCAAATTTTTTATATTAGTTTTAGGCTGTTGGCTGTCAATAATGTGCTTAATCGTTGATGTTAACGACGAAAGCCCGCCAGCTTTTTGAGGTTTATTCGTAAATGATGCTTTTGACACAGCAGCCTACAATAATTTAACGAGTTAATAGCGTTAATATAAAGCTTTTAAAGCCAAGGTAAAATGTTTTAGTTTTTTAATAGAGAGTAAAAAGGCAGTAAGTCACTATTTTTAGCTAAATAACGCTGGTAACGCTGCTGTAATTCGGGGGGCAGTGAGTTTATCTTTGCTTGAACAAAACCATTGTTTATATAAAGCGGTGCTAATGAAAGCTGGGCAAAGCAAACAAGTTCTAGGTGTTGGCGAATACAATGCTGTAATAACATTGATGCTAAGTGTTGATGGCGGTAATTAGTATCAACCACCAATGCATGAAGAAAAGCTTGGTTATTGTTTTGTGTGATCATTGAAACAATAACAGAAGCAATAATTTGTTGATTGCTTTTAATTACGTAGCAATGGTCAAAACCTAAAAAACGAGCGGAATAATGCTGCTGCTTATAAAAGCGCAAGATGTCTTTTTTATCGGTTTTACTAGCGGTAGTAATACTAAGCATTGACGTTAATAAGGGTTATGTTGCTGGTACAGTAAGGCTTTATTGTACTGTACCAGCACTCAATATGAGTGAAAAAATAATTAAAAATATTGTTCAGTAATAAAAACGCTACACTCTAAGAGCTTTTTCACCGCGAGCAATACCAACACTGCCAGAACGTACCGACTCTATTATTTCAGTTTCATTAGCCATTGTTTCAATAAAGGCATTAAGTTTTTCAGCATCGCCAGTTAATTGAACGGTATAAATTTGTTTACCAATATCGACAATTGAACCTCTAAAAATATCAGTAATACGCTTTACTTCTGTGCGCGACTTTTCATTCATTGCTAATACTTTAAGTAATAGCAGCTCTCGTTCAATATGACTTCTTTCGGTTAAATCAGTAATTTTTATCACATCAATTAACTTGTTTACTTGCTTAACTATTTGCTCAAGTACTTTGTCGTCGCCTCGGGTGGCAATGGTAATACGTGACAAGCTGGTATCTTCTGTTGGTGCCACAGTTAGGCTTTCAATATTAAAAGCGCGTTGTGAAAATAAGCCAACAATACGAGAGAGTGAACCTGCTTCGTTTTCTAATAATATTGCTAAAATACGGCGCATTATGCTTGTTCTCCTTTTTTGATCCACATTTCGTCAATTGCCCCATGACGTATTTGCATTGGATAAACATGTTCAAGTTCATCAACTAACACGTCAACAAACACCAAACGGTTTTTAATGGCAAAGGCTTGCGTTAATTTTTCATCGAGTTCATCTAATTGATTAATTTGAATACCCACGTGTCCGTATGATTCGGCGAGTTTAACAAAGTCAGGTAACGACTCCATATAAGATGAAGCATGTCGTCCACCATAAATCATGTCTTGCCATTGTCGTACCATACCCAATGAACGGTTATTTAATGAGACAATAACCACCGACAAATTATATTGTAAGCAGGTTGATAGTTCTTGAATGTTCATTTGGATAGACCCATCGCCAGTAATACAAATAACATGGCTGTCTGGAAATGCCAGCTTAACGCCCATTGCCGCAGGTAAGCCAAAGCCCATAGTGCCTAAGCCTCCAGAGTTTATCCATTGGCGTGGTTTAGCAAACGGGTAATATTGTGCGGCAAACATTTGATGTTGACCAACGTCAGAGCAAACATAAGCCTCTCCCTTGGTAATGTGATACATTGACTCAATAACACGTTGAGGTTTAATTTTTCCATCACCTTGTTGGTAGCCTACACTGTTGATAGCGCGCCATTGATTAATTTGTTGCCACCAGCTGTCGTTTGCAGCTTGGTCAATTTCAAACGCGGTTTCTTTTAATTCATCAAGTAGTTGTTGCAATACAATATCAAGTAAGCCCACCACAGGTACGTGTGCATTAATGGTTTTTGAAATTGAGGTTGGGTCAATGTCTACGTGAATAATAGTAGCGTTGGGGCAAAATTTCTTAACATTGTTGGTCACGCGATCATCAAAGCGGGCACCTAGCGCTAAAATAACATCGGCATTGGCCATCGCTTTATTTGCTTCAACACTCCCATGCATGCCTAACATACCAATGAAGTTTTTATGAACACCTGAAAGCCCTCCTAAACCCATTAACGTATTTGTACAGGGTGCATTTAATGTTTCTACTAACTCAGTGAGTAACTCAGCGGCATCGGCTAAAACAATGCCACCCCCTGAATAAATTACTAACTTTTTAGCCTCATTAATCGTTTTTACTGCTTTTCGAATTTGCTTTGGGTGGCCTTTTTTCGTTGGGTTATAAGAGCGCATTTGCACGTCGGTTTCAATATGAAACTCTGCTTTATTCTGCGGTATTAAAATGTCTTTAGGCAGCTCTACGACAACAGGGCCAGGGCGACCAGTTTTGGCAATATAAAAAGCTTTGGCAATCGTATTAGGAATGTCAGTTAAGTTTCTGCAATTAAAACTGTGCTTAACAATTGGGCGTGAGCAACCAACAATATCGGTTTCTTGAAAGGCGTCGTCACCAATTAAATTTGTTGGTACTTGTCCTGACAATACCACCATAGGAATTGAGTCCATATAAGCGGTAGCAATGCCTGTTATACAGTTAGTTGCACCAGGGCCAGAGGTTGCTAAAACAACGCCAACTTCACCCGTTGCGCGCGAATAACCGTCAGCCATATGAGTAGCAGCCTGTTCATGACGGACAAGAATATGCTCGAAAGCCGATTGCTGAAAAATAGCATCGTAAATATCGAGTACGGTGCCACCAGGGTAACCAAAAATGTATTTTACCTCTAATGCGGCCAGTGCTTTTACCACCATTTCAGCGCCAGTGAACGAATTTGTTGTCATGAGCTTGCCCTTAAAAAAGTTATTAAAAAACCCTCGGTCTTTGCAGAGCGAGGGTTTGCTATTTGTTATTTTTTTACATTATTTAAACAACATACAATCCTCGCGTTGGTTGAGTAACCAGCACGACTGAGAGGACGACATTGCGTAAAGTTGAACAATTCATTAGCTTTATCTGTAAATAATGTAAGTAACTCTATTTTTAAGCGCTTTTAACTTTTGTGTCAATCAATAATTACAAATAGCATGGTTTTTTATATAACTAATTAGTCTGTAGTATATTGACTTGCTAATAATCAATAATTTTTATTCTAATTGATGATAATTTTATAATTTTATAATTTGTTTACTTTTTATTCACAAACAATATGGAAAAATTGGTGGTCTAGGTTACACTCAATTTAATTGCGTTATTTTAAGGATCCGTTTGGCATGTCAATGTTCGTATTTAAGGATGAAGAATCAAAAGATAATTCAACACCAATAAAAATTAGTCAAAAAGTTTGGCGAATTTTAGTGGTTGACGACGACGAGGCAGTTCACCAAATAACCAAACTTGTTCTTGCAGACGCACTTATTGAAAACCGTAAACTTGAAATAGTTTCTGCTTTTTCATCGAAAGAAGCGCAAGGTATTTTACAAGATGACACGTCTTTTTGTATGGCGTTTGTTGATGTTGTTATGGAAACAGATCATGCAGGGTTAGAGCTGGTTGACTGGATAAGAAATGATCTTCAAAACCAAGCGATTCGCTTAATATTACGTACGGGTCAAGCAGGTAGTGCGCCTGAAGCTAAAGTGATAAAAGACTTTGATATTAACGACTATAAAGAAAAAACCGATTTTACTTCAGGAAAAATGATCACTACCGTTTATGCGGCGATCAGAGCATATCGCGATATTATTACCATTCAACGTAGCTTAGATGCGTTCAAACAATTAATTAAATCAACCCACGACTTACTTAAAATTAACCAATTTAAATCGTTTGGCTCTGCCGCATTAAACAACTTACTTACGCTGATGGACTTAGACAGCTCTGCGCTTTATATTGCGAGAAGTCAGCTCGATTACGATCATAAAACCACCAATTATATTTTGGCTTGCACAGGGAAGTACGTGAGTGAGTCGGACAATTTAGAAGCTTCAGAAATTGATAATTCAATTAAAGCACTTATTAAAAAAGCTTTTGATAAAAAAACACATTTTTCCGATGACACTTGTTTTATTGGTTACTACGAAACCGCCAGTAATGTGGCTTCAGTGCTTTATATTGAATTTGAGGATGACAGTGAACATTTTCGTTCAAGCTTAGTTGAGTTATTTGCCACCAATGTAGCGTTAATACTTGAAAGCTTAACCAAACAACACGACATTGAGCGCACACAAAAAGAGTTAATGTATATTGTTGGTGATGCCATTGAAACGCGAAATAAAGCGACAGGGCAACATGTTCATAGAGTGTCACGGGTAAGTGAGTTATTAGCGCGAAAATTATTGTTAACGGAAGATCATATTCGGGCGATACGGCTTGCTGCGCCATTGCACGATATTGGAAAAATTGTTGTGCCAGAAGCCATTTTGCAAAAGTCGGGTGAACTAAACGATGCTGAGTGGTTAACAATAAAGCAACACCCTGAAATAGGTAGTGAATTTTTATCAAAATCGAAAGCAAGCATTGCTAAATTAGGGGCTAAAATGGCACATTCTCACCATGAAAATTGGGATGGTAGCGGTTACCCAGAAGGCTTAAGCGGTAATGCTATACCAATAGAGGCGAGAATTGTTGCGATAGCCGATGTTTATGACGGACTACGCTCTGTTCGTAGTTATAAAACGGCATGGAATGATGAGCAAATAAAAGACTTTTTTACTGAACAAAAAGGGAAAAAGTTTGATCCCGCATTAGTTGAATTATTTCTTCAACATTATGACGAATTCAATGCCATTGAAACTGATTGGTAATGCTTGTTTCTACTGATAGAGACTGCCTTTATGTTTTAACCAACCATGTATATGACGCCCATTGGGATCTTTATGAGTCCAATGTACAACGCCACCTTTAGCATTCCACTCATATTCACCATAAAACTGTACGGTATCGCCCGTTGAAATTGAATTAATTCTCGGGGCAAGGTCAATATTATGGGCAATTAAAATAGTATTACCTGAGTTGTTACCGTTAAGTTTAAGAATAAATTTTTGATGGCGAGAGCCTTTATTATCATCACTTAATAGGCGCACAACAATGCCAGAGCCTTGCACCTGCACATTACTTTGTTGGTGCTTAAACGCGTTATTTATTGATGTTGCATGGCTAACGTTTACGCACGGTAATAATGCTACACAAGTGAGTATTAATAGTAATAATTGTTTCATATTAGTCCTTTTTATTTAGGGCGTGTTGAACTTTCTAGTTTGTTTTTGCAGCGATTTGTTGGGTATTTATACAAGGCAGAGCCTTTGTCAT
>JBMZCX010000052.1:0-21547 GCA_049613795.1 Thalassotalea sp.
ACCCTACTCTTTACTGCGAAAATTGATGATCGCTTTGCACAAGGTAAAGTAAGTTCCCGTATTGGTTTACAACAAGACGCACAGTTATTTGACCCCGAAAGCCAGTTACTTGAACAGATAACTCAAGCGCACACACGACAAAAAGTTGATTGTGTACTTATTGATGAAGCACAGTTTTTAACAAAAGAACAAGTTAAACAATTAACCGATGTAGTTGACTCATTAAATATCCCTGTGCTCGCTTATGGCATACGTACCGACTTTTTAGGTGAAACATTTGCCGGTAGTGCTGCGTTATTAGCATGGGCTGATAAATTAGTAGAATTAAAAACGATATGCCACTGTGGTCGAAAAGCAAATTTTGTTGTTCGAAGAGATGCAAATGGCGTAGCCGTTAAACAAGGCCAACAAATTGAAGTGGGTGGTAATGAACGTTACGAATCGTTATGCCGACAACATTTTAAGGCACTTATTTGGTAAGCATATACCGAGGTAACTATGACTATTTATATTAGTGATCATCCTTTAGTAAAACACAAAACAACATTGCTTCGAGAAAAGCACATTTCCACCAAAAACTTTCGCGAATTAACCAACGAACTGACTCAATTATTATTGGTTGAAGCAACTCGCTCATTGAGTATTGTTAATCAGCCAATTAATGGTTGGTCTGGTACAATATCTTCGCCTTTATTAGAAAATAACCAACCCACATTAGTGCCAATTTTACGAGCGGGCTTAGGGATGCTAGACGGCGCTTTATCAATACTGCCATGTGCTAAGGTAAGTATTGTTGGCTTTAAGCGTAATGAAGAAACACTTGAAGCTGATTATTATTATCAGAACATTGTTAACGATATAAACCAACGCTTAGCCATTATTATCGACCCAATGCTAGCAACGGGCGGTACTGCTATTGCAACCATAGACTTACTCAAACAAAGTGGCTGTAAAACAATTAAAGCGGTATTTTTAGTGGCGGCACCTGAAGGAATTAATGCATTAAAAGCAGCTCACCCTGATGTTGAATTAATAATAGGGGCTAAAGACGAATGCTTAAACGAAAAAGGTTATATTTTACCTGGCTTAGGTGATGCGGGTGACAAAATATTTGGCACCCTTTAGCTCAAATTCAACGCTAATATTTGAGCTAATCACCTTAATTCAACTTATGAAATAGTTTGATATATCACAGGTGTCACCTCTGGCTCACTTTCAGTAATCGTCAGTGAGTCTAAGTAAGCTTTACTCGCTTGTTGTGCTTGGTTTTCATTAGCTGCATGAACTCTTGCGACCACATCACCTCGATTAACCAATGTACCAACAGGTAAAATACGATCGTACCCTACACTGTGATCAATCGCTTGCCCGTTAGCCAAACGGCCGCCCTTCATTGCAACAATCGCCATGCCCATATCACGAGTTTGCATACCCGCGATGTAGCCATGATCTGGCGCTAAAATATCAAGAATAACGTTCGCTTTTTGCATTGAATCCCACGGGTTATCAAGTAAGTCTGCTGGCCCACCTAAGGTATGGATCATGGTTTCAAAAAGCTCAGCTGCCGCGCCAGAGTCTAACACTTCATTAATTTTTTTCAGCGCTTGCCTCTCATCAGTGGCAATTTTTGCACTAATGAGCATTGCCTTCGCTAAAGAAACAACTACCGCATGCAAGCGTGGTTCACGTTGTTTACCGGTTAAATATTTAACCGTTTCATAAATTTCCAACGCATTGCCTGCCGTTGTCCCTAAAACTTGATTCATGTCAGTGATAATTGCTTGGGTGCGAACTCCCGCTCCATTAGCCACATTTACAATGCTTTGTGCAAGTGCGCTGGCGTCATTCATTGACGACATCATTGCGCCATTGCCCACTTTTACATCCATCACTAGCGCATCTAAACCTGCAGCTAATTTTTTAGATAATATTGACGCGGTAATTAGCGGGATAGACTCAACCGTTGCGGTAACGTCTCGTATACCGTACAAGCGCTTATCTGCAGGCGCTAAATTATCGGTCTGAGAAATAATAGCAACACCTAGTTCTTTTACTGTTTTTTTGAACAGCTCAATACTTGGCTGAACATTAAAACCCGCAATACTTTCTAATTTATCAGACGTTCCGCCCGTATGGCCTAAACCTCGACCTGAGATCATGGGAACATAGGCGCCACATGCACTCACAATTGCTGCCAACATAAAGCTCACTTTGTCGCCAACGCCACCAGTAGAATGTTTGTCTATAACAGGGCCGTCAAGCTCTGGCCAACTAAGCACGTCACCTGAATTTTTCATCGCCATGGTTAAATTAACAATTTCATCAGTACTCATACCCTGTTGGAAAATTGCCATAGCCATTGAGCCAACTTGTGCATCGTTAAACTCACCTGTTACTAAACCACTGGCGAAGTTTTCAATTTGTGTGGCAGATAAATTATCGCCATTGCGTTTTGTTCGAATAATTTCTTGAGGCAAAAACATTAGCTTTCCTTACTTGTTTAAAAATTTAGGGGTAAAAGCATCGGGTAACAATTCGGCTACCGTCCAATGTTGTTGCTGACCTAAATGATTAATTGCGCTGATCACCGCATCTTGATTAAAAAACTCGGCTATCACTTGTCGACATGCACCACAAGGTGGCACAAGCTTTTCTTGTTCGGTATATATCACTAACGTTTTAAATAATGTTTCTCCAGCTATAACCGCTTGTGCAATACAATTTCGCTCCGCACAAACCGTTAAACCATAAGACGCATTTTCAACATTACAGCCAGATACAATCGTATTTTTTTCTGTTAATGCTGCTGCACCTACATGAAAATTACTATAAGGCGCATAGGCATTATTAAACGCATTTTTAGCGCTTATTATTAATTTATCGGTTAATTGGTATGTCATCGTTTATTTTCCTGACCAATTGGTTAGATAATACTACCGCGTTATTGAAAAATGTAAAGTGAGTAAGCTATTAAACAACAATAAAATTAAATTTAGATTAAAAAAAACCGCACGATAAAGTGCGGTTTTGTAGGTTAATTGTATTTAGCAATTAAAAGTTATATTTAACACCAACTTTGATATACCAAACAGACTCTTCACCTTCGATTTTGTAGCTACTCACTTCATCACCAATAGGTCCAAGTTTTGTACGGCTGTTCGGGCTATAGACTAACTGGCCTGAATCATTCCAAGTACCTTTAGCAAATTCTTTATTAAAAGAGCCATCTGTTGGGCTGTAAACATGGCCCCAGTCTTTATTAATAAGATTAGCTAAATTCTTAACAGTAAATGTTAACGTACCTTTGTGGTCGTTCATTAAACCTGGTATTTCTTGCTGGATTGATAAATCCATTGTCGTAATCCATGGGCGAGTTGACGCATTTTTATCAACAAAGCTACCAGCATATCCTTCTAAACCAGCAGGAATAACGTATTCAGACATTAGCTGCTCATAAGTCATTCCTCGATCGTATGCTACATTTGGATCATCAGCACCTGTTGGAATATACGGCGTATAAGCATTATATTTAGAGATATAATATTGATCACCTAAAGAATCATCTTTATAAGTGCCCATCACCCAGCCATAAGGACGACCTGAACGACGTTCAAAGAATAAATTCATTTTAGTTGCATAGCCATCAAAGAATTCTTTGGTATACCCTAAAGCTAGCTTCAAGCTATGCTCTATTTCATAGTTACCAGTACCTAAATAGTCAACATTACGTCCAGTGCTTACTACATTATATTTGTAATTTGACGCAGCTTGAGAGCTAGTACCTGTATTACCATCAACAATATCTTGATTCGTGTAAGATAATGTCATGTCGAAACCATTATCCCAGTATTTGCTTAAACTGGTCGTGATCACATTTGAATGACCATCTCTATCAGCATTAGTTAATAGAATGTCGTAATGATCGCTATCGCTCGTATCAACTTGATCATAAATAATACGACCATCTAACGTAGTTGTGCCACTTGGTTTACGGTTTAATTCACGCCATGCTAGAGAATCTTGTTTATTTACATAAATATATTCAGCAGACCATTTCCAATCATCGCCTAGTGCTGGAATATCAAATATATAATCAAAGCCTAAGCTATAGCGCCATTCTGATGGTGTTGTAAAGTCTGAATCAATAACATCAGTTTCACCATCAGCGGTAACATTAGCTAATGAGTTTTTCATATCTTGAGGAACAACAAGTGAAGTTAAGCCCGTATAATCCTCATCATTCGTTACGTAGTTAATACCGCTTTTACTGTATGAGTTAGAAATCCATACGTTTGGCTTACCACCACTAAATAGACCAACACCACCACGAACAGTAAGTTCATCACTGGCATACCAAGTAATACCTGCACGAGGTAACCAAATATCAGTACCATCTAGGTTTTCTTGATTATTGTAACCATAACGATCTACAAATTTTTGGTTATATTCAGGCTTATCTTTAGAGAAAATACGTTCATAACGTAAGCCGTAAGTAAAATCGATATCTGAGCTAAGTGCCCAATCGTCTTGTACGTAGAAAGAGTACGTACCCATAACTAGTGACGCTGCAGTATCTGCTTGAACATTAGAAGGCGCATTACCGTAGAAAAGCTCACCGTCACCAGCAGCAAAGTCTTCAATACTGTTAAATGTCCAAGTACCTAATGTAGCTTCAGCGAACATGTTAAAAATGTCGTTTCTTTCGTATTGAACACCAAAGTCGATTTTGTGATCGCCAACTAAGTATTCACCGTCGAAATTTATACGCCACGTTTTTGTTTCTAAAGCATTTGCATGACGATAGTTATCTGGGCCAAAAGTAATGCCGTCACCACGATCATATCCTGGTACATTATCGATACTTACTTTTCCGTACTCACGAGTTGCTACGCCTGAAATAGATTCAACCTCTTTGTATGAAACAGCTAACTCAGTTGTTAAATCTGAATTCCAATCAGAGTATAAATGAGCAGCATAAGAGTCCATATTTTGCTGGTAGTTATACCAGTTTGTTGATGTATTTAACGTGCTACTTCTGCTAGTAAGGTTACGAATATCATTACTTTCGTTGCGATTAAACGTAAATGATGAACGGTGATCATCATTAATGTTCCAATCTAACTTGATTAAGAGTTTTTCATCTTCTTCTTTAGGATTACCTTCCCAACCACCAATATCATCAATGCCATATCTATCTTTCGCAATAGTCGCTACTTGATTGTACTGCTCTTGAGTAAAGCCAGTTGTTAGTGGCTTACCACTGCCTTCTGGACCGTAATCAGAAACAATTGGTTTTTCAAAATTTTCGTAATTGGCAAAAAAGAACAATGTATCTTGAATAATTGCGCCACCTACGTGGAAACCATAAGTATCACTTTTAACGCCTTCAATTTCGTTATCTTCAGAACTGGCAGTATCGTAATCACCAGCCCAGCTATCAGATGTTTTTTCATAGAAAACGCCACCGTGAAGTTCGTTAGTACCCGATTTAGTCACCGCATTAATTCGTGCGCCACTGAAGCCACCAAATTTTGCATTATAAGGGTTAGTATCAATTGAAATTTGATCAATCGCATCTAACGAAATAGGAGAACGTTGAGTTGGGTAGCCATTACCATTTAAGCCAAAGTCGTCATTAAGGCCTACACCATCAACATTTAAGCTGTTAAATCTTGGGTTAGAACCCGCAACTGAAAACGCATTGTCATCGCCACCTAATGAAGTAGCTAAAGGGTTTTGTCTTAATACGTCTTTAATATCTCTATTAAAAGACGGCGCATTTTCAACAGCTTCTGAACCAAAATAACTTGAACCGCCAGCATTAGACGAAAATGCAATTTGGCTTCCAGTTACAGTAATAGTTTCAACACTTTGTTCTTCGCTTAATTGTTCATTAAAACGGAACGTTTGCCCTAACTGTAAATAAATATCGCTTTTGGCAGTGTCTTGAAACTTATCAGAATCAACCACTATTTTATATGGTCCACCAACACGTAAACCGGCAGCACTAAATGCACCTGTTTCATTAGTTGTAACTTCAGTAACAGTTCCTGAAGGCTGGTGAATTAACATAACCTTAGTGTTAGGTGCTGCTTGACCACTTGGGCCTACAATTGTTCCCCTAACAGAAGATGTTGTGTCAGCAGCCATAGCTGAAGTGGTTAAACCAAGTGCTAAAACAACAGCGCTGGTCAGTTGAGAGATACGATGGGTTTTCATCTTTTGTTTTCCCTTGTGTAAGTATTATATATATTTTGTATTTATATTATTCAAAGTATCTAAATTTGAAGTAATTCATACCTAATAAAAGTATTAATGACAGAATTAAAACAAACTTATCTTACATTTTTATGACAATATTTTAGAACAAAGAAAAATATAAGTTAACTGTTTTTTAAAATAAATTAAAAAACAAACAACCATCAAAATAAAAACAATAAAAACAACAAGTTAAAAAGCAAGAAACAACTAGTGAATTTATAGCGAAAAACATAAATTTTAAAAAAATGTTAACGACATAATTAAAACACAATTTACTTACCAGATGGTCAAGTTTTTATTATTCAATCATTTAGGCCAATAAAAGCAGAAACAACATCAACAACACAACATAACCTTATGAACAAAAATAACTTAAAAAAATAAATAATCATTAATAATCACTAAAAATCATAACATTTTAAGCGTTTAACCTAAGTAACTGGTCAAACAGTTATAAATAACACATTACTTCTTTATATTTGACTTTATACTGGCTATTCTATGCTAATCTACCCACAAATTTTTTGCTTATAATACAATCAAAACTGACGCTTTGGTTATGTCGGCATTAAAACATTTTGTGACATATATTGCTTTTCCTGTTACAACAGCAACCCAAATTTAAGAACAACAACAATGACGATAATGTTTGATAAAAAAAATGATAAAAAACAAGGACAAATTAGAGTTAAGAGCCAAGCAAAAATATTAGCCGCCGCAACTGATGAATTTATTTTGCAAGGCTATAAAGGCGCTACAGTACAGTCAATTGCTGATCGCGCAGCTCTACCTAAGGCGAATGTTCTCTATTATTTTAAAAATAAGGAAAATATTTATCATGCTGTGCTTGAGCAAACACTTGACATGTGGGATCAAGGGATTGGCGATATTTTATACGAAGACGGCCCTCGACTAGCAATAGAAAAATTTATTGCTGCTAAGGTAAAAATGTCTTTTACCAACCCTAATGCTTCAAAAATTTATGCGATGGAAATAATTCAAGGAGCGCAACATTTAAAAGAGTTTGCTCGTACCTATTTAAGAAAGTGGGTGAGAGAAAAAGCCAAAATTTTTCAGCAATGGATCAATGAAGGGAAAATGGATAATATTGATCCAATTAAGCTGATCTTTTTAATTTGGTCAACAACTCAACATTATGCCGACTTTGAGACCCAAATATTATCGGTAATGAACCGTGCGGATTATGAAGAAGAAGATGCCGACCAAGTAACCCAGTTTTTAACTGAGTTTGTCTTACGTGGCACAGGAATTAAATAGGAAAATAGTTGTGTATAAAAATATTATAACGTCATCTGTGATAATGTGTACTTTGGCTTACATATTACTACCAAACAATGCTCATGCTATGAATAAAAAAACGCTAAGAATCGCAACTTTTAATGTTAGTATGGAAGCATCAAACTATACAAAAGAAAAATCATTATCAGGTAAAGAGCTTAATCAAGCGCTTGATAACCAACACCCACAAATAAAAAACATTGCTGAAATAATTCAAAGAATTAACCCCGATATTATTTTACTTAATGAGTTTGACTACACACAAAAAAAAGATAACGCGTTAGCTAAGTTCATCAAGCAATACTTAAATCAATCTCAAAATAACCAACCAAGCATAGACTTCCCTTACACCTATCAAAGTGCTGTAAACACTGGTGTTAAAACCAAATTTGATCTAAACCGTGACGGTAAAATAACCTCTCCAGCTGATACCTATGGTTTTGGTAAATTTCCTGGCCAATATGGTATGGCATTACTTTCAAAATACCCTATTGATGAGGCCGCTATTAGAACATTTCAGCACTTCAAATGGGCGGATATGCCAAATGCGCTAAAACCAATAGACCCTGATACTAAGAAACCTTGGTATAACAAAAATGCATGGAATGATATGCGATTATCGTCTAAATCTCATTGGGATATTCCAGTAAAAGTAAACAACCAAACAATACACGTACTAGCAAGCCACCCTACACCGCCTGTTTTTGACGGTCCTGAAGACAGAAATGGTAAACGTAATCACGACGAAATTCGTTTTTGGGTAGACTACATTAATGCTGATAATGCGAGCTATATTTATGATGACAATAACAAACAAGGCGGTTTAACTGATAATAGTCGTTTTGTTATTTTAGGCGACTTAAATGCGTCAAATGTAGACGGTGATGCAATGAACAGTGGTATTGACGCATTATTGAATAGTCGATTAACACAAGATCCTCTACCGCAAAGTAATGGTGCTGCAGCACATACACGTAATAATGAATATGCTAAGCATCACACCGCCTTCTGGCGTATGCGTGCTGACTACGTATTACCTTCAACCCTTGGTTGGAAAATAGTAAATTCAGGTGTGTTTTGGCCAAACAAAAATGATTCAGCCTATTCACTTATTAAAGATAGGCAAGCTTCGTCTGATCACCGATTAGTATGGGTAGATCTATCATTAACCGAAATAAAGCCAGTAAAAACAAATAACTAAAGACTAAAAAAGAGTTGATTATTCATGAAAAAACTATTGTCGCTATGTATATGTTCAAGTTTAGCGTTATCACTTTCATTACACGCAAATGAACAAGTTACACCGAAGAAAGCAAGTCCTGTTAAAAACATTATAATGATTGTTGGCGATGGTATGGGTCCAGCTTATACCACAGCTTACCGCTATTACAATGACAACCCAGCAACAGCTGCTATAGAAGAAACAGTGTTCGATCGTCATTTACAAGGAATGAGCTCAACTTACCCTGCGCCAGTATCTGGTTATGTAACTGACTCAGCAGCAGGAGCAACAGCATTATCTACAGGTATTAAAAGCTACAATGGTGCAATTGGTGTAGACGTTGACAAAAAGCCAATAAAAACCGTACTAGAATACGCAAAAGAAATAGGCAAAAAAACAGGTGTTGTTGTTACTTCTCAAGTTAACCACGCAACACCCGCCTCTTATATCACCCATAATGAATACCGTAGAAACTACAATGCAATTGCTGATAGCTTCATAGACAATGGCATTAATGTTGACCTTCTACTCGGCGGTGGTACCCAGTATTTTGAACGTGAAGATCGTAATCTAGTAAATGAATTTAAAGCAAACGGTTTTCAATACATTACTCAGTATGAACAATTAGCTAATATTAAAGCCAACAAACCGCTTTTAGGGTTATTTGCCCCTGTAGGTTTACCTTGGGCGCTTGACGATACCAATAAGCATCGATTATCAACAATGACAAAAGCAGCCACTGCCCATTTAGAAAATGAGCACGGTTACTTTATGTTAGTTGAAGCAAGCCAAGTAGATTGGGCAGGTCATAGTAACGATATTGCCTCAGCAATGGCTGAAATGGACGATTTAGTTCAAACTCTTATATTTTTAGAAAAATACGTTGAACAGCACCCTGATACTTTAGTGGTATTAACTGCCGACCACAGTACTGGTGGCCTAACCCTTGGCGCTAATGGAAAATATATTTGGCAACCCGCTGAGTTCAAAGGAATGGAACAATCTAGCCACTTTGTTGCACAATTTGTTGCTGAAAATAATTATACAGCTAAAGAGCTTGCTAAAATGCTGACGTTTGAGCTAACTGAAGAACAGCTTGCGCAATTACAAGAGATTAAGAAAATACCACTAAAAGAGCTAACTCAAGCGAAAAAAATAAAAAAACTCTATAAAAAGATCAATCACTTCATTAGTCAACAAAGTAATACCGGTTGGACAAGTGGTGGACATACAGCAATTGACGTGCCTGTATTCGCTTTTGGTAAAAAACATCATAAATTTAAGGGTAAAATAGACAACACAGACATCGCAAAAACTATTTTTAAACTACTTTAATTTTAGCGCCTAACCTATTAAAAGAAGCACAAAATTGTGCTTCTTTTTTTGCGCTTAAAATACACTTCTCCTTCACCTCGGCTAATCCATTAATTTTTTTAATACACAGACTGCTATATTTTTATTACTAATCATCGCCCCAATACCTGTACAAACACTCCACAAATTTTTGCAAAAAATATCGAAAGAGCAACAGTCACTATTATATAAAGCTTCAAAGTTACGGAAAATGTTTATCAATATTAACGCCATAGGTACCTGCTAAAATTTATACAAAATAATAGTTGAATAATGCCAAACTTTAATATACTGTATATTTATACAGTATATTTGAGGTTTGCAAAAATGACTAATTTAAACAGTAACCGTAATATGTTAAATATTGAATTTAGTAAGAAGAAAACTGCTATAACTACAATTAAAAACAATGAGTTAAAAATCATTGATGTAAATAACAGTATAAATTTATCTCATCAATATGCTGCAATATGTCGTCAATATCGTGTAGAAAATAAATGGATATTAATGATTAACCCTGAAGAACATTCCTTAGGACAACTTAATCAGCTTAGTGACATCAATACTTCAAGTGTTTTAAAAGTACACGCGAATAAAGTGAATGTCGTATTACAAAATATAGAAAGTGCATTACGTAAAGGAAATTGTGCTGCTGTTGTTTTATGCAACCCTATTCTTAGTAATAAAGAAATTGAATTACTTAATAAGTGTACGCAATCAAGCCAAACATCATGTATCGTCATTAGAGATCATAAACAACTGCATTAACAATAAGAAATTATAAAACTAGCGGTTCATACTTTTAACCGCAATTAATGCAACTGATTATGTTAGAATACCAAATTATTAAATAGGTTAATTTAGTGAAATATAATGACTTGCTATTGTGGCTCTACTCAACATTATCAGCAGTGCTGTCAGCCTTTTATTGAAGGCAATTTAACACCCAGTACGCCCGAGCAATTAATGCGTTCTCGTTATAGTGCATATGCAACAAAAAATTGTCAGTATATTTTCAACACCTACGCTCAGGCTGTACAAAAAGAAAATAGCTTAAATGATATAGCGCAATGGGCAGAACAAACTCAATGGCTAGCGCTTATTGTGAAGCAAGCTTGTTCAAGTACATTAACAAGCTTTGATCCGAACAATCCTCCTACTGTTAGCTTTGATGCTTTTTATCAACAAGATAAGCAATTTTATAAAATGAGTGAATGCTCACGTTTTATTGTTGAAAATAACCAATGGCGATATTTAAACGGTGATGTAGAAGATCATCTGCTGATTACTTCACCTAAACGGAACGATAGTTGTTTTTGCGGCAGTGGCAAAAAATTTAAAAAGTGTTGTGGATAACACTAAGCAAGAAATAGCTAGCTTGTTAACTCAACCATTGGTGATTTCACTACCGTTTCTTGTACTGATTTAAGCCATGCATTCACATTAAAAGGTAAGCGTTGCTTTGATAGCACCTTTTCTTTTTGCTGACAAAATAACGAGGTATTTCCCATTACCTTATTCGGTACATACGTAACATCATCTCTAAAAGCTAACGCTTTAGGGTTAAGTGCGTCACTTAAACGAATTGACGCTAATTGTTCATCAACCACCAACTTACCTTGTTGAAAGTCACCTATATCGTCAAGCGACTGCAATGCTAATGGTGGAGTATCAGGCACGCTCAATGCTTTTCGCAACGATGCGTCGGTAACACTAGCAGCTTCATTTTCAGTAAGCGGCAATGAAAATTGACTATGCACACGTACATCGGCCGCCAGCATTGACAGCATCAATGAAAAGTCATGACGTCGTTGACTATGAACACACTGATTAAGCTTTACACCTAATTGTAGTTCTTCAATCAATAACGTTGATGTAGAATTTTCTACTTGCACAAGAATAGCCAATGAATAACAGTATCTTGTTATCGACAGCTAAAAGGATTTGTTTAGTAATAAATACTTTTTATTTGACTACTTGCTCAATAATCAGACAATCCATTTTTAATAATAAAAATTTTGATGTTTTCTTGCCATGTTATTAGATCAAAATAGCTTTCAAATGGTTAGCTCTGAAAGGTTTTTCTTTCTAGCCAAAGCACACTACAGCAACTTATAAATAGTAGCCAAAGTGGTAACTTATTTATGGGTGAGCGCATTATATGCCTGTCTTCGCTATCAACAATATTATTTGTCTGTTGTGCGTTAATATATTGGCGCATTGAAGTCTGTTTTTTCAATTGTTGCCAAGCCCCCCATTCACTCGCGTTATTCACATAGATACGTAGAGTTTCGTCATTTTTATACGGGTTTAATAATCTGTTTTCTTCGTTTAATCCCTCATTAGATAAGGTCATTTGATACCAGCCACTTTCACCTAAAAGCCAGTCACTACAATAATTAAACTCACGATCAATAATATTATTACTAACGCCACTAATAATGCCTTTACTCACTTGTTTCGCTCGTTCAATAGTTGATGCTATTTTTTGATCTTGGTTATTTATTAATTTTTTTGAATATAGCTTCATATTGTTATCGGTACTAAAATAACAAAGAGCTACATTTTCATATGGGAAATACATTATATTTTCTGATTGTGTTAGCCAATAAGCTGCTTTATTTGTGCTTATTATTTTACCTAACAAGTACTGCCAATATTGACCGTACTGTTGATTTAAACCATTTAACTTCCATTGATAGCTAGTATTTATTGTGCTTAATGTAATACTGCCTAAACCTATTGAATGGCTTATTACAAGGGGCTGTTTAACATCATTCGTCACCAAATAGTCGGGAAATTTCGCTGATAAAGAAAAATTAATAGGAGTTAACGAGTGAACCTCTGTACCTTCTTGAAAGTGAATATCCGTTGGCTTATTTAATTCTGTTTCTGCTTTCGTATCTATTGCGGAAAAACTCTGAATATATTGAATTAATTGGTTATTTTTAACGTTAGTTTGTTGAGATTTTTTATGATTCTTTACTAAGCTATCATCAACAAATATAGATAAAGCTAAGCCCTGTTTTATCGCTTCAATCACATTCGTTTGCTGCATTTGAGAAAGTGAGATAAGCGTTCTTCCGTCAAGCATTAGCATGTCGAAATTACTTAAGTACTCTGTTGTCATATTGCGATCAAATAATAAATTTTCAGTCTCATTATTAACGGTTTGAGTTAAATATGCCGCTTTACTGGTTTGGCTGACAATGGTCATTTTACTACCTTGTTCAGTTAACCAATTTTTTAAATGCCGTACTTCAAATGAAGGTGATGCTGTTTTCACTAAAATATTAAGCCGCTCACCTTGGGTTACCTCTAGGTGAATTGTTTCTTCAACTAAAGGTTGTTTGGTATTCATATTACGTATTGTTAAATTATAAGCAGTTACTCCTAATGTTTTAGGAGTAAAGTGGAAGCGAAAATATTCACTAGCCCTAACACTCGCCTGCGCTAATAACTCTTGATTTATATCTGTTAATTCAATTTGATAAATAAGTTCAGGGTGGCTTGATTGTAACTTGCCAGAAAAAGTTGCATTCGCGCCTAAAATAAGACTTTTAGGCCATTGAGGCTCAACAATGCCTAAAACCTCTTGCGTAGGAAAGTAACTTATTTCAATCGCTGAAAAGTCATTTTTTATGCGTGTTAATTGCGCTGAAGACAACCCGTCACCATAAATAAACAAATGATTTAAGCTTTTCTTTTTTTTCAGTAATTGGAAAGTTGAGCTAATCCATTGAACATCTTTCAACAAGCCGATATTACTTAACTTATCCGCTAATTCGATTCGCTGATTTGGATCATTCACCAGTACATACAGCGTGTTCAAATTGTTTTTTTGATAATGCGTAATCGCTTGTTGTATTGAATGTTCATTGCTATTTTCAGTAAATATAATGGCTTGTTCAGATACCGACTTAAGTTGTTCTATGGGGAGCAGCAATAATAACATCGCAATAACAGCGCCACTGTTAACGACACACAGTAGGGTTGTGATAACCATTCTAAACGGTTTTTTATAACGGATTGACGCTGTTTGGTATCGGCGATAAACCTTAGTGCAAATAACAAATAAAAATACAATGCATACCGTAAATAGCAGGTAATGTAACGGCTGTAATGGTGCAATATGCCAATGTGACTCTGCCAACATTATTGCTTCCCCTCTTTACTTGCTGGTTCAGTTGCCTGGCTTATTTGATTCAGATAGCTCGCACTTAACACTTCTTTTTGGTTAATGTGTTGAATAGTGGCAGAAGCAATGGCCTTAGCTTCAGGCATTATTTGCCATATTTTATTACGCAGCTTAATAACACACGAATCACACTCTATTAATGTTAATTTATTCGCTAATAATAGCTTTTCTATCGTTGCGACAAATTCAATTAATGCGGGGCGTGTTGATAATTTTTCAGTAAACACGGTTTTAACTTGGCTTAATAATTCACGCTGTTCTTGAGTAAAGTTAAGTACTGGCGAATATGCATTAAGTACACTAAAAGCCTGACTTAAAGTGTGGTATTCACCTTTTATTACGTTAGATTTTTTCGATTGTGATAAGGAGGCTATTTCATCAAGCTCGCCTTGATAACGACGGTCTTCATTAACTGGCGGCGGTTCAAAGCCTAAGCGTTTCACATAAATACGTTCCGCTTTTTTAGCCATTTTTAAAAATTTTAAGGCTTTTTTCTCATAAGGCAGTGCTTGTTCTGGCTTTGACAGCATTAAATACAGCTCTGCCTCCCACATATTAGCAACAGAGCGCTTCATTAATGCCACCGGATCTTGTTTGCCCATTAAGCCTATATCACTATCTTCATGGGTATGCGCATATTTTGCTAACACCGTTTGATAAGCCGACTGTACACCAACAGCTTCTGTTCCTTGTTGAGTGCCATGCAGATGGTCATTATGATCGGTGCTGTCGTGTTCACTCTCTTCGTGCTCATTACCTTCATGATGATCATCGTTTTCAGCTTCAGTCGACTGATGTTGAGCCGCTGCAATTTGCACATTACCGCCGTCTTCAAACTCATCACCTAAATATTGCCCATACTTATGCTTTAATTCGCTTTGCGCCACGCCCAATAATTCAGACGTTTTGCTGAACTCACGTGTTAGTAATTGATCACGATCAGCAATCAATTGTTCAGTTTCAATAATAATTTGTCGCTGGCTTTTAAAATACTCTGGCAGAAAGTCAATCAATATACCTTCAGCCATTACACCTTGTTCACTGTCTTCCAACCAACGAACAATTTTAGTTATAGACTGTGTAAGTTGTGGTTCTGGGCTTTGGTTATCCCACGCTCTAACGGTAAAATATAATTCGTCGCCAGGTTCCATCGCTAATGCCGTAAGATCCCACATTTTTTGATATTCATTCATATGAGTAAATGGGCTATTTTTTTGCGTTATGGCTATCGTTTGACGTTGGTCAAATTCAAACTCTTGGTCACGAAACTTCACCGACTCTCCCGAGCCTTTAGCGATTGAAGCAAGAATGTCGACCTTACTTAAGCCAAAATCATCGCGCACTTGCACTTTAGTTGATAAGGTGGGTTTTGTATTAGCTGCAGCAAGTTCTGTTATCGTTAGTTTAGGCGTTAATATACGAATAACAGGCCGTTGGTCATTAATTACTTCAAGGGTATAAATTTGTGGTAATAAGGTAGTACCTGCTTTAATCTGATATAAGCTAGTATGTGTTAACGACGCTTCTGCGGTAAATTTATCGCCGTCTTGCAACAGTTTCATATTTTTACCGTTTGAAAATACTAGCATATACGGTAATTCAGGTTGACTGACCTGAATTTGCCAAGTAATACGAGTACCCGCAACCGCTTTTATATTTAATTCCGTTGTTTCATAACTTGAAAGCCCAGTATAGGCCGGAGGCACTACCTGTAGTTTTTGGTTTAATAGAGTAACAGGCGTTAAAACATCACCATTTTTTTGGCTGTTTTTTTCTTGATCTGTCGTTAAAATATTTTTATTACCGCTACCTTGGTTAATATAGTCGTTCAATAACATTAACGGTTTCCAGACAAAACAACTTACAACTATCGCTAAGGCGAACATTAGGTGAGATTTAAAACGATAATGACCAAATATTAAGGTTTTATTTGTTTTATCAGCCAATAACACCAAAAATTTATCTTTAATTCTTTCTTGTTGTAACGCCGATAACAATGACAATGATTCGCTGCCAGCAACTAACAACTGTGCGCTTTCTTCCAGTTGAGGAAATTGTCGATTTAAGTGCTCGAGCAGGTTATTTTGATTTATTTGTCGATACTTAGCCGTTCGGGTTAATAAGCTGACACCAATAGGTACTGCACCCAATACAACAAGCAAACTGAATAATGAAAAATTAAATTGATAAAGTATGACGTAAGCAAGTAAACACGCTATTGGGCTAAACAACATTAGCTGTTCAATAATTGCTTTTCGCTTAAGCTTTCTCGTCATAAGACTTAATTGTTCGCTCACCTCACTACAGGCATACTTATTATCAGCGGAGTCATTTTTATTTGAATGGTTGCTAGGTGTATTAGTCATTATTGTTAACCACTAGCGGCTGGCGCAAAGTAAATTCACTCAACATACGCTCAATTAAAAATAGCATAACTAAGATACAACCAAGCCATAGCTGCACTTGCTGGCTGTTAAATGCTTGCTGAGAGTTGGCTGTCGTTATATTTGCTATTTGCGCACTAGCCGCATTTTTTTCTGTTGATAAATGATTAACAAATGCGTTATGGGCTAACGCCTGCTGAAAAAGAACACGTGATAATTGCTTAATGTTTTCTGTTGAAACTTGGTTTATCGCTCGCTGATGTTGGGCTATTTTGTCTCCAAAAAGTAATGTTTGTATGACTAAAGGAAACTGCGCTTGAGTGACTAAATTGGTCCACTTTTTTGAAAATAAGCCATTAAAGTGATAATGCTTACCTACTGTTTCATTTTTATGGCTAACCGTTAATACGGGGGTATTGCGTTTGGTTCGCCACAGCACTTTGTTGTTTACATCCGTTTCTTTTTTAATTTTTTTGTCTGCGTCCACGCTATTTAACTTATACAACATGACTTCGTCTACTAAGCCATAGCCGCTAGTTAGCTCTGAGGGTGTGTGTGGAATAGTTTGCGAAACAGTGCTGCCATCAGTAACAAGGTGTGTGCCTTGTTGTTGCCAGCGCGTTACAAAAGCAGGCACTTCTTGGTCAGACAAATAAAACAGCCATGTAGGCTGCATAGCGGATTCAAGCGCTTGATGTTGTTCGAACACTTCAACGTTGAGCTGCGGAATATTTAATTGTTTGATCACATTTAATGCTGGGATTAAATAAGCTAATGCTTCACGATGCCCGTTGTCGGCATAAATAGCAGCGTTAAAAGGTTGCTCAATAATAGTATTTAGCTTTTTCTGTTTGCTCGCTTGCGTTGTTGCAGGTTCAATAAACCATTCAATTTTTTGAGTGATTAACGCTTTTTCACCAATAAATTGCTGGGTATTGGCACGAGTAAATACCAAAAATTGCTTCGCATTAGTAAATTTTTCATTCGCTAGGCTTAATTGACGCCAAATATTAAGAGTTTTATCGGCGCCTATTTCGTTTTTATGACGATCAGTACTCACTGCTTCAAAAGTGTCTAACCACACCACCTTATGTTTGGCTAAGTTGAGATAAGCAGCAACTTTATCGCGCTCAGATTGCTTTGCGTTAACAAACCATTGCTGGTTAACTAGCACTACAGTGTCGTTATCTTCGCTATCAGGGGTAAAAATCAGCTGCGCTACAATCGCAACAGAAAACAAAATAATTAAGCAACGTAATACTAACAGCAGTCGCTGCGTTAACCTTATTTGTGTCATTTTTATCGGTTTTGATTGTGGGAGAAACTGCGTTGTCCCCCACTGTACTAAGCGGCCTTTACTTTTACTCAGTAAGTGAATAATAACAGGGATAGCAAGGGCAGCTAAACCTAGCCAAGCCCATGGCTGCATAAATACCTGCGGGATCACAATGTTGTTCATTAAGTAAATGCTCGTTGGCGCGCTAACATATAACGATGTAAGGTTTCATCAATAGGTTCATCAATATTGATCTGCCAATGGCTGATCCCTTTTTTTTGTAAGTACGTTTGTAATGTTTGATTAAACGCAGCTCTGTTCTCTATATACAATTGCTTTACCGCTTTTGGCGATAATAAGTATTGC
The DNA here is from genome assembly GCA_049613795.1 of Thalassotalea sp. Taxonomy (GTDB): domain Bacteria; phylum Pseudomonadota; class Gammaproteobacteria; order Enterobacterales; family Alteromonadaceae; genus Thalassotalea_B. The sequence goes on from JBMZCX010000052.1 coordinate 18,360, forward strand.
TGCTGACTTTCGCTATCTTCAAAACGAATAACGTCGTTAAAATTAAAATTAATTTCATCTGTTGATTCAAGCTGTACCGCAATTACTTCTATCAAAGGATGATTAAGCTGTTCGATTAATTGATAAATTTCATTGGTTGATTGATAAAAATCACTAAAAACAAAAATAATACCTGAGCCGCGCATTGTTTGAAGCTGTGCAGTCAGTTTTTGATGATCGGGAAATATATTACCAAGCGCTATCGTATTAAGGGTCAACAGTAATTTCTGCCAGTGTTTATAACCACTAAAAGCAGGTAAAAATGTTGGCATTGTAGATAAAGATAAACAGCCAATATTATCGCCTTGTTGCTGAGCAATATAACCCATAGTGGCTGCTAACACTTTTGAAAAGTGCAGTTTACTGATTGATTGCGTATTTTTTTTATCGCTTTGATCTCGATGAGACATTGATGCACTACTGTCGATAGCAAACCAAATATTGGTATCACTTTCACGTTCCGCTTCACGCACAAAGTATTTATCGGTACGACCAAATAATTTCCAATCTACCTTGGCTAATTCATCACCGGGCTCATACGCACGGTATTGACTAAATTCAATACCCACACCACGTTGAACGCTGGCATGGTTGCCATGCAAAAACCCTTGCGCAAGTGTTTCAGCAATAAAGGGCAAGTCTTTACTACGTGATAACGCTTTAATATCGAGCAAATTCTTCATGTTATAACAACATGCTAACTTAATTTACTGACAGGTTTAGGCGTGTCAGACAACAGCGCAGTAATAACGTCATCCGTCGTGATTTGCTCGGCCTCTGCTTGAAAGTTCAATAGCATACGGTGGCGCAATATAGCAGGGACAACAAATTCTATGTCGTTAAGTGTTGCCGCATATCGACCTGACATTAATGCTTTAGCTTTCGCGCACAATACTAACGCTTGCCCTGCTCTTGGCCCTGCCCCCCAACGAATATATTGATTAACAAACTGACAATTCGACGTTTCACTACCTTGTGCTGGGCGGGTATTTCTGACTAATTGTGTAATGTATGTGACCAGTGCGTCTGATATTTCAACATCACGCGTTAACGATTGTAAATTAAGCATTTCTTGCGCTGATAATACTTTCATTAGCGTGGTGGCAACATTGTTAGTAGTACGTTTTAATATTTCAACTTCTTCGTCTGCACTTGGGTAACCAACACGAATAAACATTAAGAAACGGTCGAGCTGTGCTTCAGGCAATGAATAAGTACCAGCTTGTTCAACTGGATTTTGAGTGGCAAGTACAAAAAATGGCTGAGGCAAATTGTAGCTTTTTCCACCGTAGCTAATCGACTTTTCTTGCATTGCTTCAAGCAAGGCCGCTTGTGTTTTAGGCGGCGTACGATTAATTTCATCCGCTAATAAAATATTGGTAAATACAGGACCTTGCTGAAATTTAAAAAAACGATCGCCACTGTCGTGATCTGTTTCTAATATTTCAGTGCCAATAATATCACTCGGCATTAAATCAGGGGTAAACTGCACCCGATTAAAGTCCATCGCTAAGGTTTTAGATAACGAACTTACCATTAATGTTTTGGCAAGCCCTGGCACACCTTCTAATAAACAATGTCCACCCGCCATAATGCTGATCAGCAACTCTTCTATGACTTGAGATTGCCCAACAATCACTTTACCGACTTCTTCAATTGCTTGGTTTAACTTTGTTAAGGTGTGCTCTACATCTTGTTGATTCATTATATTTTCATTCTATTTATTGATACTTAGTGCGTTAAGCCGTTATGGCATACATTACAATATTCACTGCAAAGCGGGTATTGTCGGTTTTCATAAAACGTTTATTGCGAAAGTCGAAATCCCATTCACAGCCTAAATCTTTATTGCTATAAAGCACGCCAATTCTTCCATTCACTTCAATCGCTTTAAGGTAGTCATGAACTAAGTCATCTCCCCAGCCATTAAGTTCGATGGACGTGCGTGGTGGCCCATCAAATTGAAAAAAAGAAGAATAGAGTGAATGGTCATTCGGTATTTTTGCTAACGCGGTTTCCCCAAATAGCGTTGTCATTTGTTTTTCAAATGTTCTGGCAAACATGCCGTCAATGTCATGATTGCAGTCGTCAACAAACACAAAACCACCATTTTCAACATACTGTTTAAAATTTTGGGCTTCTTCAGGGGTAAATTGCACTAAGCGATGCCCTGCTAAATAACAAAAAGGGGCAGAAAGCATGCTCGGATCAGATAACGGAATAATATGCTCTTTAATATCAACACGTAAACTCGTGTATTCAATTAACGAATTTAATACATTAGCAGGCATTCGTTCGTCAACTTCCCAATCACCCGACTCATAACTTAAGCGAGTAAAATAAAAATCAAAGTTTCCATTAGCCTTTGCCGTTAATGACAAAGGCACAAGACCTGTCGCCGATAGCGCAGCTAGTGTTTTTAGAAAATGTCGTTTATTCATAAAATAGGTTGAACGTATACAAGCACGTTCAACCTCCTTATTTACTGCTATTTATACCGCGTCAGACAAACTGCTAAAGGTAAAGTCACGTATTTTCATTGGTGGTACTAAATTACCATTAATACGTTCAGGTTTACCTAATGCTTCAATGTTATTCAGCATAACAATTGGGCTCTCATTAAAGCGGAAATTTTTAATAGGATACTTAATTTTTCCGTTTTCAATATAGAAAGTGCCGTCACGGGTTAAGCCGGTGTAGAGTAAGGTTTGAGGGTCTAAGCCACGAATGTACCAAAGGCGAGTCACTAATATGCCTCGTCGGGTATTTTTGATCATCTCTTCAAGCGACTCGTTACCGCCAGCCATAATAAAGTGACCGCCGCTTGGCGTATACTCTGTGCCTGTTTTCTTCGCCCAAAATGGTGAGCTAGGCATGTTAGTAATAACGCCGCCTTTGATCCAATCAATTTTCTTTCTTGGAAAACCATTACCAGCAAAAGGTGCAACAGGCGCTAGCGCGTTATTTGGATCTGAATAAATATGAACTCGTTCATCAAACATTTTTTGACCTAGTTTATTCGTAGGTCCTTTTTCGCCTTCTTTTAGCTTATTGCTTAAAAAACTACGGCCTTCATCAGCTTGACGTTGATTCATTGAACGCACTAAGTTACCCAATAAACCCACACTGGCTGCAGGCTCTAAAATAAC
>JBMZCX010000053.1:0-20466 GCA_049613795.1 Thalassotalea sp.
ATGAACATGAACATGAACATGAAAAATGAGGTTTCTTCGGCAACCGTATTAGGTGTAATTAATGCGATTGATAAGAAAAATAGAACACTTAATATTAGCCGTGAAGCGATTGAAAAATGGAATAGACCAGCTGCAAGGTTTGACTTTTTAGTAACAGACGCCATAGATATTCAAGCGTTAACCATTGGTATGAAAGTTCGATTCACTTTTGAAGTGCGAGATGATTTAGTGATCATTGCCATTTCACCTCAAAATAATCCTGCTAACAGCATGAATCAACAGCAGATGTCTGTTGAACATGCTGAACATTAGATGAGGAGAATATAATGATTGAAGCTGTCATTAAATGGTCTATTGGTAATCGTATTTTTGTTGTCTTAATTACATTAATGCTTGTTTTTGTTGGGTTGTTTTCTTTAAAAAATACACCTGTAGATGCGTTGCCTGACTTGTCTGATGTGCAAGTTATTGTAAAAACCAGTTACCCGGGGCAATCGCCACAAGTGGTGCAAGACCAAGTTACTTTTCCGCTAACCACAGCAATGCTTTCGGTGCCGGGCGCACAAACAGTACGCGGTTTTTCGTTTTTTGGCGATTCTTACGTGTACGTTATTTTTAAAGATAACACTGATTTGTATTGGGCGAGAAGTCGAGTGCTCGAATATTTAAATCAAGCGGCAGATAATTTACCTGCAAACGCAAAACCGCAATTGGGGCCAGACGCCACAGGTGTTGGCTGGGTCTATTTATATGCCTTAACCGATACAACGGGTCAACACGATATTAGCCAATTACGAAGCCTGCAAGATTGGTTTTTGAAATATGAGCTACAAACAGTCGCTGGCGTGTCAGAGGTGGCCGCTATTGGCGGCATGGTTAAGCAATATCAAGTACAAGTTGACCCCGATAAGTTACGCGCTTATAGCATACCGCTGTCAGCTATTCAGTTGGCATTGAGAAAAGGGAATCAAGAAACAGGGGCTTCCGTTGTTGAAATGGCTGAAGCTGAATATATGGTTACCGCCACGGGTTATATTCAGTCAGTGAGCGACATTGAACAAATACCACTGGGGATTAATGAAAACGGTACCCCCTTAACTATTGGCGATATTGCCCAAGTTAATTTAGGGCCGCAAATGCGTCGTGGCATTGCTGAATTAAATGGCGAAGGGGAAGTGGTTGGTGGTGTTGTGATTATGCGCTTTGGCGAAAATGCGCAAAAAACCATTGCAGGCGTAAAAGCAAAACTAAGTGAATTACAAAACTCACTGCCAGCAGGGGTTGAGGTGGTTACCGTCTATGATCGTTCACAACTTATTGAGCGAGCAGTTGACAACCTTTGGCAGAAGTTACTTGAAGAATTGGCTGTAGTTGCCATTGTTTGTGTGGTGTTTTTATTTCATGTGCGCTCATCTATCGTTGCAGTGATCACCTTGCCATTAGGGATTCTTGTTTCGTTTATTATTATGTATATGCAAGGCATTAATGCCAACATAATGTCGTTGGGTGGTATTGCCATTGCTATTGGAGCAATGACTGATGGTGCCATTGTTATGATTGAAAACATGCATAAACACATGGAAAAAACGCCATTAACTAATGAAAACCGTTGGCAAGTGGTGGCAAAGTCAGCTTCGGAAGTGGGACCCGCATTATTTTTTAGCTTATTAATAATTACGGTGTCTTTTCTACCTGTTTTTATTTTAGAAGCACAAGAAGGGCGAATGTTTGCGCCTCTGGCTTACACTAAAACTTATGCGATGGCGGCTTCTGCGGGATTAGCGATCACCCTAGTGCCCGTACTAATGGGCTACTTTATTCGTGGCAAAGTCCCTTCAGAGCAGAAAAACCCGTTAAATCGTTTGTTAATTGCCCTATATATGCCCGTATTAAAGCGGGTAATGAACTTTCCCAAGGTCACTATAGGTATAGCTATAGTTATTACTATTGTTGGCTTTTATCCTATTAATAAAATAGGTAGTGAGTTTATTCCACCGCTAGATGAAGGTGACTTAATGTATATGCCAACAACGTACCCTGGCATTTCCATTGGTAAAGCGCGTGAATTGCTACAACAAACAGACAAACTTATTAGCAGTGTGCCTGAGGTTAGTAACGTTTTTGGTAAAGTAGGGCGAGCAGAAACTGCGACAGATCCAGCGCCATTAACTATGATCGAAACCTTTATACAGCTTAAGCCGCGATCGCAATGGCGTGAAGGCGTAACCACTGAAAGCTTAAAAGCAGAGCTAAATGAGTTAATTAAATTTCCAGGAGTAACAAACGCTTGGGTAATGCCAATAAAAACGCGTATCGACATGTTAGCCACAGGCATTAAAACTCCTGTAGGTATTAAGGTTGCAGGGCCTGATTTAGCAGTGATACAAGAAATAGGACAGCAGTTAGAAGCCATTCTGCCAAAAGTAGCAGGTACTGCTTCGGTATATTCTGAACGAGTGGCAGGTGGACGCTATATAAAAGTGGATATTCAACGCGCCAAAGCTAGTAGATTTGGGTTAAATATTGCTGATGTACAGCAGGTTGTTGCAACCGCTATTGGGGGGATGAATGTTACCCAAACCGTTGAAGGGCAAGAACGTTACCCAGTGAACCTGCGCTATCCGCAAGATTACCGAAACTCACCCGAAAAACTTGCTCGGCTTCCCATTGTTACGCCTTCAGGGCAACGAATTGCCTTAGGTGATGTCGCTAATATTGTGATTGAAAATGGCGCTCCCGGAATTAAAAGTGAAAATGCGCGCCTTAATGGTTGGACTTACGTTGATATTGAAGACGTTGATGTAGGCACGTATGTAGCTGCCGCGAAAGTACGATTAAATAAAGCGCTTAAATTGCCAGCAGGCTACTCGCTTACTTGGGCAGGGCAGTATGAATACATGGAGCGAGCAAAAGCAAAATTAACGTATGTTTTACCGCTTACTTTAGCCATTATTATTATTTTGCTATACCTCAACTTTCGCACATTAGGTGAAGTCGCTATTATTATTACAACCTTACCCATGGCAATGATAGGTGGCTTATGGCTCTTGTATATCGAAGGCTTTAATTTTTCAGTTGCGGTAGGTGTCGGTTTTATTGCATTGGCAGGCGTTGCTGTTGAAATTGGCGTGATAATGCTGGTTTATCTTAATCAAGCACTTAACGAACTAAAAATAGAAGCTAAAGCTAAGCAACAACGTATTACTGACGAGCAATACAAACAAGCTTTGCTTCATGGTGCAGGTTTACGGGTAAGGCCCGTAATGATGACAGTAGCAACAATTATTATTGGCTTATTGCCAATAATGTATGGCACAGGGACTGGCTCAGAAGTGATGAGCAGAATTGCTGCACCTATGGTGGGCGGCATGACCAGTGCCGTATTGCTCACCTTAATTGTATTGCCTGCTGTGTATAGTTTGCTTAAACGCTCCAGCCTTAAAGCATTTAATAAAAGTGCTGAGTTAACTTCAAGTTAATGACAAGGGAGAAAGCAAAAAGCGGATCAGAGATGATCCGCTTTTGAAGAATAAAGTAGATGCATTACTTGAGTGCAACCTAAATCTCGTTAAGCCTCTGTGAGGGGAGGATTAACTGTTCGTTACGTTTTTCTACGGCTATTTTTCCACCTGCGCCATGACAACATCACGCCAGTGTAAACCAGTAAACAAGCGAATAAAGACGCTAACCCCGCAATCGTTTGTCCCACTAAACCGAACACTTCACCCGTATGTAAAAAGCGAATATAGCTTCGTGCTTTTCGATACGTTGAAAGTTGCTCAAAGTGTTGCTGCTGAATAACTTGGCCTGTTACTGCATCAACCACTACGGTAAGTCTTTTTTGTGGTTCGCCACCATTGCCTTTATCAATGGCAAAAATTTGAATGTCAGTAGGATCAGCACTTAAGGTAAAGTTTATACTTTGCCACTGAGGAAATTGATTTTTAATTTGTATTAGCTGCTTTTCTACCGTTAATGTTTGGCGAGTTGTTACTACAGGTGTTGGTAAAGCTGTAGCCTTTATTGAGACAGCAGGTGTTGAGGTTACTTGTTTAAGGATTTCCGCAGGCCACTTAAAAGAAAAGAAAGTTGCAGTGCAAGTAATAACAAATAATATCGGCGCAACATAAAAACCAAAAACATTATGCCACTGATAATTTCTTGCTTGTTTCGTTGGGTAATTACCACCTAGAGTTAATTTTTGTTTAAATGCTCGAGACTTAAATAGCTTAGGTAGCCATAAATAAAGCCCTGAAAGTACCAGTATTACAAAAAACACGTTGGCAGTGCCATTAACCCAACGGCCTGTTTCGCTAAATTTACCATCTAATGTTAACCAGCGATGAAATGCTCTTAATTTACCCAGAAAGATTTTAGTGCCTTCACCTGGTGTTGCCATTTCTTCACCCGTATATGGATTTAAATAGGCAAGTGTTTTTCGTCCATCTTTAACAACAATAGGGGCATTTTCTTCGTTAATTAGTACTATTTTAACGGCTTTTTTAGTTGGGTAGCCCTTGGCAATATTAATTAATTCAGTTGTTGATAATACTTGAGCATGACTTTGTGAATTATTAATAGGTGGTGAGGGATAATCAGCGCGTTGAGCCGCTTTTATCATTTGTCGTTCATAAGTTAATGCCACGCCTGTTACCGACATTAAAAAGATAAAAAGTGCGGCGCTACACCCTAAAATTAAGTGTGTCCAAAATAGTATTTTTCTTATATTCATGTTTTATGTTCAACTATTTTTATATTCAAAACAATAAAAGCCAGTACACAGCGTGCTGGCTTTTGAACTCAGTGTCGCGACTAGCTAGCAGCTAATGTGAGGCAACTAGTTAGTGATGGTGATTAAAACGATGTTTTCACTTCTAAATGCGCCATTCTACCGCCGCCAATAGTAACATTATTTATTCCGCCACCGGCAAGGTACTCAGTATCTAATAAGTTTTCAATATTAAAGCGGTAATTCACCCCAACACCTGATATTTCTGTTTGGTAAGTCGCACCAAAATCAACACGGGTGTAAGCATCTTTTGTAATAGTGTTTTTACTGTCAGCAAAGCGTTTACCTTGATAAAACATCCCTACATTTACTGCTAGCTTCTCTGTCACTTCATAGCGAGACCAAATTGACGCAGACCATTTTGGCGCATCAACTGGAGCTTTGCCTTGGTACTTATTGTCTTTTTCGTAAACCGCGTCAAGGTACATGGTTGAGGCCATAACAAATAGGCGATCGTTTACTGCGCCTTGCGCTGACAACTCAAACCCTTGGTGCTTTTGCAAACCCGCTTGTGTGGTAACCGATTCAAAATTAGCATCGCCAACGATGCTTTCAGAAATAAGTGCGCCTGATTTTTCAATATCAAAAATCGCTGTTTCTATTAATAGTCTATCAGATACTTGCCATTTTCCGCCCACTTCAATTTGCTCTGAAGTAACTGCTTCTAACGCCATGCCATGGTTTTTATCGGTTTCGTTATTTAAGGTTTCGCTTGATGATGGTTGAAAACCTTCTGAGTAGTTTACGTAGAATGTTGCGCTGTCTTGTGGGTGAAATAACACACCAAATTTAGGCACGAATGAATCGCTATCAGCACCTTCTTTGTTTTGTTGATCAAAACGGCCACCTAAGGCAATTTGCCATTGGTCAGTAAATGTTATTAAGTCTTGAAAATAAAAGCCGTAATAATCGTATTCACTGGTGTATAAGCTATCATCTGTTTTGTAGCTAATGTCAGGTCTACTTGGCTCTGCTTGCCCTTCAATAAAATCAACTGGCTGTGCTTTAATACGCAGTTGCCCATAATAATAATCAAGGCTATTCATGCCAAATAATACTTGATGATCTGTTGAACCCAATGAAAATTCACCCGTTAAATCAAGATAAGCGGTTTTGAACTGCCAGTCATCAAAGCGGTCATAAGGTTTCGAGGTGTAGCTATCTCCAACAACATAATCTGATGGTTTTTTAGGGGCTGATTCAAAACGTTGGCGCTCAAATGTTTGCTCGTTATAGCCTAATTTAACTGTCCATTGTGGATTAATAAAATAGGTTGCCTTACCGCCAATGTTGTTTACGGTAATATCCGTAAATGCCCATGAAAAATCATAAATTGTTTTGTCATCGCCAATAACATCGCCATTTGTGTCAAGCCATGCACCTGTATCTAGGCCTGCTTTGTCGTTAGTTTGATCGTAATAAAAATTAAAGGAAAGGTTATCTGTTAATTTATAATCAAACACAATTGAACCAAGAAAACGGTCACGCTCACGGTGCTCACCATTTTGATATTCACGGTCATAATTAACGTCTTGTTTAACTAATACACTACGAAAGGCAAAGTCTTCAACAATTTCACCACCTGCGTCTAACATAAAGCGGGTTGAACCATTTTGGTCGGTATCAGCACTAAAATCGAATAAACGCTTTGCTGTTGGCTGTTTCGTTACCATGTTAATTAGTCCGCCAGGTGCCGACTGACCATAAAGAATACTTGAAGGACCTTTAATTACTTCAACGCGCGATAAGGTTTCAATAGGTTGTTGATAGTGTGACCAATGTTGATGTCCGTCACGTAAGTAACCGTTAGAAGAGCTTAAGGTAAAACCACGTGAATAAAAAACCTCACGGTTACGTTGTTTTGAACCTGGCGATAAGCTGGCGTCATTAGACAACACTTCGCCTAAAGTGGTTGCTAGTTGCTCATCAATAATAATTTCGGGAATAACAGTAACGGCTTGTGCCGTTTCTAATAGCGATGTGTTAGTGCGGGTTGCGCCTGAAGCGTTATCAACTTTGTAATCATTAAAGTAACTGCCTTGTACTTCAATATGTTCAATATCAGAGGTGTCTGCTTTCACAGTGTGGCTAAGTGATAAAAGAGCAACAGAGACCGCTGCCGCTAAAGGTTGTATTTTCATTGTTTTTCCGTGCAAGTTTAGATATTAAGATTTAATTTGGGTGGAGTATACATTGAACTCAAATCTTAATGCAAGTGATTCTCATTTGGTTTTGTGTTTTATTTGTTGGGTTAAAATAAAGGTGAATGAGTATGAGGATAAATTTATTTTATAGGTTAAAGATAATTAATTATCGTAAGCATTTAAAAAAATAAAAGAGTAATAGCAGTGAATACTGTTATTACTCTTTTTTTATACTTAGACTTTTGGTGCGAGTAACAACAAATCTCCTGGTTGGCATTCAAGCGCTTCGCAAATGGCGATAAGCGTTGAAAAACGGATAGCTTTGGCTTTACCACGCTTTAACACAGAAAGGTTAGCAATGGTAACGCCTACTTGTTCAGACAGCTGGGTTAGTGACATTTTTCGTTGTACTAACAACAGATCGAGGTTTACTTGAATCTCGTTGCTCATTAGATAGTTAACCTCTGCTCTTGGCTAATAATACTTGCCTCCATAAATAAATCGGAAAGAATTATCATCATTGCGCCAATAAAAATAGCCATCACATCAAACTCAAATGCGGGAAATAAAGCAAAGCCATTATTGCTGAAGTCAATCTCGTTAATAACCGATCCCCAAGCAAAGTATTGAAACATAGGTGAAATAATATTCCATACAATAACCAGCACACCCACACGTTTTAACCTTAATACATTCTCTTCACAAAAGGCATTGCCATTTTTAAGCGACATTACCAAGGAGCGTATTTGAATAATGCCATATAAGCCGACTAAGGTCAGGGCGGCTTGCGACGCCATAAATAAATAAAATGCACTCACATTTGAGGTGTCGATTGCAATCAGTGATTTACCACTCATTTCAGGATTGCGTAAACCCGTTACGTCTAGCCCTGAAATTGCATTTAGGTCGACACTAAAGCCAGCAAAAATACTAATATCTATACCCCATGTTGGCGAAGAACCTTGAGACAGCCCTAAAATTACGGTTGCGGGCACTATTACAATGCCAATAACCATAAGTAATATCATAAAGAAGTCTAATATCCCTTTAACCATGTTAAAGAGAGGTTTATCGATTAGCTGTATTTTTTCAATGCCATCACCTCGCCAAACGCCTTTGATATTAAAATAGGTAAAGGTCCAGTAAAGTAACCCGATATAAATCAATAATGCGGGTAGTAGTATTAATGCTGCGCTCATTGTTATCTCCAAGTGTTAGGTAAATAGATTGGCTATTTACTTGATAAAACTACTATAGAGTTTGTTTTATTGTAATTCAATGTTTGTTTATCGTTTTTCGATAAAGGAATGTTGTTTTTCGATTTTTTTGTCATGAGATTTAATAAAAGGAATTATTAAGTGGCTTGCTGTGAGGTAACAAAAAATGGGTGTTTAGATGAAATTGAGGAGTCATTCTCATAAGATAGTTAAAGTGTAAAACTGAAAACTGAAAACTGAACCAAAGCAGAGGGTTACTATTTAAGTGAGGAGGGAGAAAAGGGAACTGTTTTCCCTGTTAAGTGGCTTGCGTCTTTATGTCATATAACATTTGTCTGAGAGAGGTTTAATGACTATTGCACTGTGCTTACGCAATAAAAAAGCCAACGACTAATGCAGACGCTGGCTTTACACGGCAATAATAATGTTTAGAACATGCTATTATTTTGCTTTATTAGCTCTGGCTTGATGCAGCTTTTTATAGCTTTCTATTAAGCGTAAATGTTTGTCTAAGCCTTCAAGTTTCATGCTGGTTTTAGTTAAGCCAAAGAACCTTACTTCGCCAGTGATTGAACCAACAACATTATTCATTGTTTCTTCGCCAAACATACGATTAAAGTTAGCCATAAAATGTTCAAGTTCCATATCGTCGCTTGTGGTAACTTCAAGTACCGCGTGAATGGCTTGATAAAACAGTCCGCGTTCTATGGTGTTGTCGTTATATTGTAAGAACTCACCAACCAATTCAACTGCGTCTTCTAATGCACCTAATGCTAAACAAATGAGAATTTTCAATTCCAAAATAGTGAGTTGGCCCCACACTGTATTTTCGTCAAACTCAATACCAATTAATGTGCGAATATCAATATAGTTGTCTTGTTGGCTCTCTTCTAAACGTTCAAACAAGCTGACTAGTTGGTCTTCTGAAAGCGAATGAATATTTAAGATGTCTTCACGATAATCAAGGGCTTTATTGGTATTGTCCCAAATAAGATCTTCTACGCCATAAACTTCTGAATAGTCAGGCACTAAAATACGACAAGCAGTTGCGCCATGTTGGTCAAATACCGCAATGTAAGCCTCTTTATCTATGTCTTTTAAAATAGCAAATAGTCGGTTATTTTCTTCTTCGGTGGTGCCTGAAAAGTCCCATTCGCAAAACGAGTAATCGTGGTTGTTACTAAAGAATCGCCATGAAATTACGCCTGTTGAGTCAATAAAGTGTTCAACAAAATTTTCAGGTTCAGCAACGGCCATGCTATTAAATGTCGGCTTAGGTACGTCGTTTAAGCCTTCAAAACTGCGTCCTTGTAATAATTCGGTTAAGCTGCGTTCAAGGGCTACTTCAAAACTTGGGTGCGCACCAAAAGAGGCAAAAACACCGCCCGTTTTCGGGTTCATTAAAGTGACACACATTACTGGGAATTGACCGCCTAATGAAGCGTCTTTTACGACTACAGGAAAACCTTGTGCTTCTAGCGCGTTAATACCTTCAACAATGGCAGGGTATTTATTAATAACCGCTTGAGGTACGTCAGGCAGCACAATTTCTTGCTCAATAATTTGTCTTTTAACCGCGCGCTCAAATATTTCAGATAAACATTGTACTTGCGCTTCTGCTAAGTTGTTGCCCGCACTCATGCCATTACTTAAAAATAAATTTTCAATCAGGTTTGATGGAAAATAAACAGTTTCGCCGTCTGAATGACGAGTATAAGGAATAGAGCAAATGCCTCGTTCAACCATACCTGAATTAGTGTCAATTAAGTGTGAACCACGTAGTTCATCATCAGGGTTGTAAATGGCTAAGCAATGCGCATCTAAAATGCCTGCGGGCAGGGCATCATCTTCTTCTAGCTTAAACCATTTTTCATTGGGGTAATGCACAAAATCACTGTTGGCAATGTCGTGCCCTAAATATTGGTCATTATAAAAAAAGTTACAGTTTAAGCGCTCAATAAATTCGCCTAGTGCAGAGCAAAGCGCACTTTCTTTGGTTGCCCCTTTACCGTTGGTAAAACACATCGGCGAAGCGGCATCGCGAATATGTAACGACCAAACATTAGGAACAATGTTACGCCACGACGCGATTTCTATTTTCATGCCAAGGTCGGCTAAAATAGCGGTCATGTTGGTAATGGTTTCTTCTAGTGGCAAGTCTTTACCTAAAATATAGGTGCTTGAATCATTATCTGTTTGACCCATTAACATGGCTTGCGAGTCTTCGTTTAAGCTGTCAACAAGCTCAACCTTAAATTCAGGCCCTGTTTGAATCACCTTTTTTACTGTACAACGGTCAATAGAGCGCAAAATACCTAAGCGGTCTTTCTCTGACACACTTTCAGGCAACTCCACCTGAATTTGAAATATTTGGTTATAGCGGTTTTCAGGATCCACAATATTATTTTGTGATAAGCGAATATTTTCCGTAGGAATGTCACGAGAATTACAATAAACCTTAACGAAATAGGCAGCACACATGGCTGACGAGGCGAGAAAATAGTCGAATGGTCCCGGCGCAGAACCGTCACCTTTATAACGAATGGGTTGATCGGCGATAACTGAAAAATCATCAAACTTAGCTTCAACTTTTAAGTTGTCGAGAAAATTAACGTTAATTTCCATTAAATAGGTTCCACACATTGTGCTTAATTGAAGCGTTAGCGTTTATTTTAAATGCTGCGTTGTTCAACTAGCAGGATAAAGTTTATAACGTAATTATCTGCTTTTTCGGGGCAATAGTCTTGGTTAAGTTTTAAAAAATGGAAAATAAGTCACATTTTTCAAGCGCTATATAAAAACAAGGGGCGGCTAAATGACTTTTTAGCAATTGAAGAACGACTACCAATAACGTAATATAAAGGCCGATTTAGGTGTCTTTAGTGTGAATAAAGATACAACGTGAAACTGGTTAAAGTCCAGTACTGCCCCCGCAACGGTAACTGTCATGAGCAGAAGTCCGGAGACCGGCCTAAATAATAAGTTTTACTCGATAACTGCGGTGGGCGGTCAATGAAGTAGTATATACTTAGCTCGTATTTAAGTACTGCTAGTCATGTTACTCATACTTTGTGTAACATCAGTAAGCTAACTTTATTAATACGCTTAGTTTATCACTTTCTTTAATCTTCCTCCGTTTTAATTCAGTAATTACTATCTAACCTCAATTTTGGATAAGCAAAGCGATACCATAACGCTTTTATTAACCAGAAGTGGGGCTATTAAATTAATAACGCCAGAATATTACAAGGATGAAGTGTGAAAAAAAATAAGTCACCATTCCAACATAAACCTAACAATCTACAAGGCAGTGGCGTTATGTGCTCTGCGCTTATTATTGCAGCGCCACATTCTGGTTCAGGTAAAACCACGGTTACTGCTGCTATTGCTCGTTATCATCGTGATCAAGGACGAAAAGTCACCGTATTTAAGGTAGGCCCTGACTTTATAGATCCTATGATTTTAAGGCAGGCGAGTAGTGAATTAGTGTATCAGTTAGACTTATGGTTAGTGGGTGAGCAAGGCTGCCAAGAATTACTTTATCAAGCCGCGCTAACTTCAGATCTTATTTTAATTGAAGGGGTTATGGGCTTATTTGACGGTAACCCGAGCAGTGCCGATTTAGCTGAATACTTTAATATTCCAGTATTAGGAGTTATTGACGCGAGAGCAATGGCACAAACTTTTGCTGCGGTGACATTTGGCTTGGCAAAGCATCGTCCTAATTTACCTTTTTCAGGCGTGTTAGCTAATCGGGTGAACAGTGAACGCCATGCAGAAATGTTAACGGAAAATTTAAGCGACGAGTTTTGTTTTTATGGGCGCATGCCAAAAGATGATGAAATAACGCTGCCTGAACGACATTTAGGCTTAGTGCAAGCACAGGAGTTAAGCGATGTTGACCAACAACTTAGCCAAGCAGCTAGTTATATTGCTAATACAGGGTTAAGCGAATTACCCGCTAAGGTTGAATTTTTTCAATCGCTTAGTACGAATGAACAAAATAGCATTAAAGATTCCCTTAAAGGAACGCGCATTATTATTGTCAAAGATAAAGCGTTTGCTTTTACCTATGCCGCTAATATTGATGTATTAACACAAGCGGGAGCAGACATTATTTTTTGCTCGACGATTGACGATGAGCATTTACCTGAAGGCGATGCGCTCTATATTCCGGGTGGCTATCCTGAGTTATACGCACAAGAGTTGACCAATAATCATTCTTTTATTGCCGACGTAAAAGCGTTTGCTAAAAGTGGTAAACCTATTATTGCTGAATGTGGCGGTATGTTGTATTTACTTGACCAATTAACTGACCATCATGGTGATGTTTTTCCTATGTTAGGGCTTATCCCGGGTAAAGCAATACTACAGAAAAAGCTTGCCGCTATTGGTTCACAATGGGTTGAGTTGCCCATATTTAATAGCCAAGAAGCTACCGCAGCTGGTGCCAGTTATGGTCAAAATAACATTATGCGAGGGCATAGTTTTCATTATTCGCTTGCTGATGTTGCGTTAACTCCTATTGCACAAACAACACATCACCCAAGTGAGCGTTCAGGAGAGTTTGTTTACCAGCATGGTAATATTTTTGCTTCTTATATCCATTGGTATTTTCCAAGTAATCCAAAACTAACCGTGCAAATGTTTAAAGCAAAGACGTAAATCATAAAATTAAATTAATAGATAAAAATAAGTAGTTTATGACTAAATTAGTTAACGTAAAAAAAGTTCTTTTCAATAAGTTGTTAGTGGTAATTGCATGTTTCAGTTGTTTTTCGGTGTTTGCCGAGCCGATTAAAATGCTGGCATTAGTGTCTGACCGATCGGCAATTAGCATGGTTACGGGGGCACATCAGTATTTAGACAGCCAAAAGCAGCACTTAAAACAAAGCACCCCAAGTGCTGAAATTAGCACTATTAGTATTAGAAGTGTTAGTCAGCTTAATCAATTAACAAATACCGAAATTCAACAACTACTTAACCAATATCAAGGGGTAATTATTGCGGGAGTTTTTGGCGAAGCGGTTGAGCGTTTATTAGCGCTTAGTTATAAAAATGAACAAACTCGTTGGGTATTCCATGCGGATAGACGCTTAATGGCGCTTCATCAGGATGGCCTACAAGGCAAAGTGGCCGTGCTGAGTAAATCACAACTACAAAACTTAATGGCTGCTCTTGATAAAACAGACTACTTTACTGCGCTAGCCGATAAACAGCAGCAATGGCACAATTTTAGTTATTGGCTGCAAGGTAGGGCCTACTGGCAAAACAGAGGCAAAGAAAATTTAGGTCGATTATTTAACTGGTTACAACAATCCATTGAGCATTTTAACGCTCTCGACAACGTTGATCTACTTACACAAGCTCCTAAAGTTTTGCCACTGCAGCCTATTCGTTTTTATTGGCAAGAGCAGCTAGTTAATGTTGAACAATTAACCACTAAACTGGCTGATGAGCCAAATAAACCTGTAGTTTTTATTATTGATCATGATACGGGAGACCAACCGGGACAATGGCAATTGCATCAACAACTTTGTCAAAGTGAATGGTCATGCGTACCTGTATTAGCGGGCTGGGGTAAACCGAGTGAGCAAGCCATTGAAACAATTCGCTCATTCACATTAACTCAACCGATGGCGTTAATTGCATTACAAGATTTTGTTATTGGTGGCGGCGAAGGGCGTGAAGCTGTCACCAAGTTATTTACTGAATTAAATATGCCTGTTTTCAAAGGGATCCGAGTAACAGAGCTAAGCGACCTTGCGTACCAGCTTTCACCAACAGGTTTACCTAGTAAAAGCGTGCATTACCGCGTTGCTATGCCTGAGTTGCAAGGTGTGTCGCAGCCTCATGTATTAGCACTAGCGTCGAATGTTAAAATTGATAAAGCAACAGGTGCTAGCATTACTAAAAGCCAAGTACTCACAGACGAAGTAAAGCGTTTACAAGCACGAGTAAAAGGCTGGTTAGCGTTAAAAACCACAGAAAATTCCAATAAAAAGGTGGCCATTGTTTATTATAATCACCCGCCGGGGCGACATAATATTGGAGCTGATAATTTAGATGTTCAGCAGTCGTTATGGCAAATTTTAATGGCATTAAAAGCACAAGGTTACGATCTTGGCGCAGAAGAAACCTTTCCTAAGTCGGCAGACGAACTACTTGATTTACTACAACAAAAAGCGGTGAATTTACCGCAAGACGCGTCAGCATTAAATACAATGGCGCCGCTTATTAATAAAATGGCGATAAGTAGTTATCAACAATACTTTAATACACTACCTGAATCGGTAAAGGCTGAAATAATTGATGGCCCATTAGGGCACTTACATCAGCGCGTTAAGTCATTTATTTTTGGCGAAGGGCAACAGCAGCTTTCTCAAATATCAGCACTTGAGCGTAGAGTGGTATTAACGCGTTTATTAGAAAGTGTAAATAGCACGACCGTTGACTTACACCATGCACTTGACGGTATTCGCCACAAAGGGCGTACTCGTGCGCTAGATTTACTTGAACAACTTGCTGACAATTATCGCCAGTTAATTGCCTTACGGTTAGACAATAACGATGTGAAGCCAGCACAGTGGCAATCAGCCAATACACTAAAACTCGCCCTAATTGACATGCAAATAGAGGGCATTCGTGGTTGGGGTAAAGTGCCGGGTAAAACCATGGTATGGAAAAATGAAATATTGCTACCGGGTGTGCAATTAGGGAATGTCTTTTTAGGGCCTCAACCACCAAGAGGTTGGGAGCTAAATGAAGAGTTATTACATGCCAATATGACCTTTCCACCACCACATCAGTATTTGGCTTTTTATTATCACTTGCGTGATGTTTTTAAGGCCAACGCTATTATCCATTTAGGCCGACATTCAACTTATGAGTTTCTACCTAAACGCGCGGTCGGGCTTTCAGCAAGCGACTATCCGTCATTAGTTATTGAAGCTATTCCGAGTATTTACCCGTATATTGTTGATGGTGTTGGCGAAGGCATTCAAGCAAAACGTCGCGGTGTTTCGGTAATGCTTGACCATTTAACACCACCATTAGCAACCACT
The DNA here is from genome assembly GCA_049613795.1 of Thalassotalea sp. Classification (GTDB taxonomy): domain Bacteria; phylum Pseudomonadota; class Gammaproteobacteria; order Enterobacterales; family Alteromonadaceae; genus Thalassotalea_B. The sequence continues at coordinate 15,215 of JBMZCX010000053.1, forward strand.
GAACTTTACGACGGATTATTGCAATTACGTCAATTGATTGAAAGTGCAGAAGCTGCATCGAATGACAACACCAAGAAAAAAGCAATTAAAGCACTACGTCATAAAATTGAAGTGTTAAATTTAACTGATGAACTTGTAGCTAGTATGGACGAAGAGTTGAAAGTTCGTGGTATTGGTTTTGGTGAAGTTGACGACGACTTTTTATTGCATGAAGTGGGGCATTACTTAACTAAGCTACAAGAAGACTTTATGCCACTTGGTTTACATGTGTATGGTAAAAATTGGCAGCAAGACGCCATTGAAACCATGATGACTTCAATTAAAAAGGGAGAGTTAGACTTTAAAAATGGGCAACTTAGCACCATTAAAAAACACTTGGTTAACTCGCCGCAAAGTGAAATGTCTGCGTTGCTTAATGCGCTCAACGGTGGCTTTGTTGCGCCAGGTAAAGGTAATGATCCTATTCGTACACCAGATGCGTTACCCACAGGACGAAACTTTTATGCGCTCGACAGTAGCCTTATTCCATCGCAATTAGGCTTTAGCACAGGCCAACAATTGGCAAGCAAAGCACGTTTAGAAAACCCAATCGTTAAGCAGAATCATAAAGAAGCCATTATTTTATGGGCATCGGACGCGGTAAGAGACGAAGGGGCAATGATCGCTTTCGGCATGGACATGCTAGGTGTAAAACCTGTGTGGAATAAACGCGGTATATTAAAGTCATTACAACTTATTCCGTTAGCTGAAAACCGTAAAGAGCGTCGCGACATAGTTTTTACCACATCAGGCTTGTTTAGAGACTTATATGCGCAGCAATTAGCATGGCTAGACCGCTCTGTTTTATTAGCGCTTGCCGCCAGTAAAAACATTATTGAGCGTGATCACCCCGCATTAGCCAGTGCCTTAAATGCGGCATTAGCGCCTGTTGCTCATATGTTAGATCAACAGCCACATAATTTTGATGAAAGTCTTAGTAACAATTTAGTCGCGAGCAATTGGGTGCATGAAGCCCAGCAATTATTACGTCATAACGCTACTTTTACTGCCGCACGTTTGGGGCGTCAAGCCAGTTATCGTATTTTTGGTACTGCACCAGGCGCGTATGGTGCAGGCATTAATCGTTTGGCTGAACGTTCAGGGGCATGGAAAGAGCGAAAAGAATTAGGTAAAGCTTATATAAAGCGCATGAGCCATGCTTACGGTGTACCTAGCGACAATGTTGAAATGGGCAGCAATGTACAGGCCTTATTCCGTCAACAATTAGCGAATGTAAATAACACTTACTTAGGACGAGCGAGTAATTTATACGGCCTTATCGATAACAACGATGCCTATGATTACCTTGGTGGTTTAAATTTAGCGATTGAGGTTATGTCAGGCGAACAGCCCAATAGCTTTGTTATTTCGCATGCAAACAGTAAAACATTATCGATTGACCCATTACAAACGGCACTGTTGTCTGAGCTGCGCGGGCGTTTTTTAAATCGTCAGTGGATACAACCATTAATGAAACAAGGCTATGCTGGCGCACGCACCATGGGCAGCGAATTTATTGAAAACCTATGGGGTTGGCAAGCAACTAGCCCTGAAATTATTCGCTCATGGGTGTGGGAAGATTTAAAGGCCATTTATATTGACGACAGCTTAAATATTGGCTTAGACCAGTTTTTACAAGAAAAGCACAACGTACAAGTGCAAAGCAATATACTCGCGGTAATGCTGGTTGCGATAGAAAAAGGCTTTTGGCAAGCCGATCAACAAACGCAAACTGAGTTAGCTGAACACTTCGCTAAAAATATTGTAGAACATGGCATTCCTGGCAGTGGTCATACCCATGCTAATCATCCAATTTATCAATTTATTACACCAATGTTGTCTGGTGAATTAAGCCAGCAATTAGCGCAAGTGTTAGCTGCGGCAAATCATACACCTGTAGGAGAACGTGCTTCTAACATTCAGCATATTCAAGAAATAAGTACCGAAAATATAGTAAGTGAAGCTCCAATAGTTGAACCTTCGAAGAATGCTGAAAGTAATAATGAGCTAAACAACAGTCAACTTAAGCAGAATGAAACACAAGGGATAAGCAATCAACAGTTGTTAATTGGTATTGTGATCACTTTCTTATTATTAATTACTGCAGGCTATGTACGCGTTCGTCGACAATTAACTGCTAGTTCTTCAAGCACGACCACATTGACTAAAGAGGAAGATTAAATGCTTTACAGTTTTTCGTTAGACTTAATGCACACCATTACTTCTTGGTTGCTGCAACCAGTGGTTTGGGGCTTGCTTTTTTTTACTGCGTTAGCGGTTTATGAATTGGGCATTGCCTTGGGCGAACGTTTTTCGGTGATCCCAACGCTAGTTGCAAAAAAACAAAAACAGCAGCTAATTATTCAAGGGAAAAAACGGATAGAGCGGGCAGACTTTATTACCCGTATAGCGCCAATGTTAGGGTTAATGGGTACATTAATTCCGCTTGGGCCAGGTTTGTCGGCATTAGGCAGCGGTGATATTAGTATTTTAACTACCGCAATGACCGTTGCCTTCGACACCACCATTATTGGTTTGCTTGCAGGAGTTATTGGTTTTGTTTTAGGGCGAATGCGTCGCCGCTGGTACGACAATGCAATGTTAGCTTTGGCAGAAAATACCACCGCGATAACAGGGAACGTAACAACCCATGAGTGATGAATGGCGAAGTAGTCAATTCGACAGCCAAGAACAAGAGCCGTTAGGCCCCTTAGCAAATCTAATTGATATTATGTTAGTGTTTGCTTGCGGCCTTATTGCAGCACTTGTCGCATTAAGTCCTGAGTTAGAAGACCACTTTAAAATTAACCAACCAGCGAACGAGAATAAAGTTCAACCCGTTAGTTCGGTAGGTAAAGAACTTGCTTCTGCGCCAGAGTCGTTAAAAAATAAACTGCAAAGCCAAGAAGGCTATCAATCGATGGGGCAAGTATATAAAGATCCTAAAACAGGTAAGCTTATTTTAATTAGTAATGAGTGATGCTAATTTAGTTTGTCTGTATTTTCTTTAATTTTTTGATCTTAAAAAGATAAAGGGCGGTAACCTATTGAGGTTATCGCCCTTTATTTATTATTGAGTTAAGATCGTTTTAGAAAATAATTACTTCGCTACAGAAGCCAGCTCAACGGTTACTTGGTCAATGCCGTATTTAGCGATACGACTATTAAACTCAGCTTGTTTGCTAGAAAGTAATGAAATACCTTCAACAATCAAATCAAATGCTTTCCATTGTTTTGTTTTTTTATTCTGGCGCATTAAAAATACCATATTTATTTCAGGCTTATTTGGATCAACAATGGTTGCACTTACCGGTACTATTTTTTTAGTGCCAGTACTTCTAGCAGGCTCGTAAGTGACCTGCTGATTTTTATACTGAGTAAGTGCCGTTGCATACGTTCGTATTAAATATGAACGCATTGAAGCCGTAAACTTACTACGTTGTTCTTTACTCATTTTTCTTAAGTTTTTACCTAAAATTTTAAATGACGCATATTTGTAATCAATAACAGGCATAAGCTCTTGATCAACAATTTCACGCATTAATTCAGGGAATTTTTGTAGTTCGTTTTGTTGGGCGCTAATACGGCTAAATAATTTTCCACCAGTACTCTCTACCACTTTGTAAGGTGATAGTGCTTCACTGGCATTGGCTAACGGTGCCACAACAACTAAAAGAGCTAAGGTACTAGCAACTATGTGAGTAGAGAAAAAGCGCAAAGGGGCAAGAAGAGATTTCATTTTTTGTCCTTATTAATGAAGACAGATAAGACCTAATAATTGACGCTATTTTACATACCGACCGAGCGGTTTGTAAATAAGTAATTTACATTTGTTAGATGATTTAACTATAAAAAAGGAAAAATTAATTTATTTTTTTAACTGTTGAATATAATTACAAAGCTCATTAATGACTTGCGAAAAGAGCTCTTTATTTTTGGTGCTTTTACTTAAACTTGAAGCACCATGAAAGCTAGACACAATAAAGTAAGCCACTTGTTGAAAATTGATATTGTCGCGTAACTGGGTAGAAACTCTCGCTAAATTTGTTGAAATTAACCCATTGAGTTGTTGCTGCATATTAAGAATACGCAAACGGAATCCTTCATCTATGCCTGACATTTCTTGGCATAAATTATTTAACGGGCAACCGCAAACCACGTCTTCGCAGCTTAAATCGGTTAACATCGATTGAAAAAATTGAATTAGGCTGGCAATAGGGTCGTCACCTGCAACAGCAGGTTGCCACATTTCAATAAAGCTCGGTGTGTAGACTTCTTCAAATACTGCATAGCCTAATTCCATTTTATTGGCAAAGTGGTGATATAACGCGCCTTTAGATATTTCACAACGGGCTAAAATGCCGGAAAGGCTGGTAGCAGTAAACCCGTGCTTACGAATTTCATCTGCACTAATGGTTAATATTTTTTGCCGTGTTTGCTCAGCGTCTCTGCCCACAATGATCTCAATAAAGTAATATCGCTATATTGTCTATTATCATACCGACTGGTTTGTATGTTGCCAAGTCTGTTATCTCAAAATAAACTCGCTTTGCCGCAAAATACTTCCTTATGGCTGGCGGTGATATACATTGTTTATTCTTGAATTAGCACAATTTTGAAGGCAGTATTTAAGGTAGTAGTTATTTATATGATGAAAATAATGGAACAAACTCGATTAAATAGTTCATTAGAGCTTGAATCTCAAGCTTTTTCAAAACAAAGCCACCAATTTTGGACGCTTCAAATATTGGGGTGGCTTGGTTATGCTTTTGTTGTTTTCGTCGCTATTATTAGACCACAGTTCGATGATCCTCAATTTAACTTTTCAGGACAAATGCTTAACTTGTTTGCTGAAACGTTTAGTGGTTTTGCACTTTCTTATTTGCAGTGGCAATTAATACGAAAAGTCGTTCATTTACCTTTAAATAAGTTATTGTATTTAAGCTTTTTTTCGGCAGCAGTGCTGGGATTAATTTACAATATTATCAAGCTGAGTCTTTATAAAGTTATTGTTTATCATCAACAATGGAATGAAGCATGGAACATGCTGGAGTTTGGTGGTTGGTTACTTTTCTCTTTAACGACAATGTTTGTTTGGACCTCTATCTTTTTTATTATGCTCTATAACACTAAGCTGCAAAAAGAGCATGAAATGTTATTAAGGGCGCAAACAGCGGCAAAAGACGCTCAGTTACAAATGTTAAGGTATCAGT
>JBMZCX010000054.1:0-20083 GCA_049613795.1 Thalassotalea sp.
GATCAGGCTTTATACCAAGCGAAAGCGAATGGCCGTAATGCTTACGTTATTTCAATTTAATTAATTCACAAACCAGTAAAAATAAGCAATACTTAAAATAATTAATGGTATTTAAAAACAATAGGTTGAATTCAAGGATGAACTTTTCACAACAACAAATAGAGCATCACACACTCACACTTCGCCAGCAATTACGTGACGACTTAGTTTGGCAATGGGATGACAGATTATCTGTATTACTAACTGAGTTTGCACAAAATAAGTCACACGATGTAATTACGGTGCTACGTGATGCCTTTGCTCATGAGTGGAATAAAAAGAACATTAAGAAAGCACCACAAGATTTAAAACACCAACTCGGCGATTTAACTACCTTAAATAAAGAACAAAAAATATTTACCTTACCCGCAACAAGCGACTCACAACCAACGATGGTTGCAATATGGTGGCCTTGGGGGCATGGCGGTACTTATTCATTACGTTTAATGCTGTTAAATGACTCTTATGAATTTCACTTACCAAGCAATTCCAGAGCAAATGTATTTAGCTTTTTTAAAAGGCTATTTTCATAGCCTTTTAGTTATCTACAAAAACTGTTCACTCACTACCCTTTAAGCTTTGTACCACAGGTTGTTTAATATACTGCTTTAACGGCAAGTAACAGGCAATAAAGGTGATAACGGCAATAGCGGCGAGCGTTAACAAGCCAACCAACACTAATTGAGCGCCTAAAAATTGGGTTAACTGCTGGTTAAAACCTAAATAAAGGCCAACCAAGCAAACAACAGCCACACCAACACCTATAATTACCGCGCCTGTATTCTCCTTAATCACAAGGCCAATAATATCACGCCCTTTAGCGCCAATGGCCATACGCGTGCCAATTTCAAAACAACGCATTTGTGTGCCGTAGCTAAGTACACCGAATAGCCCTATGCCTGACAAAAACAGCGTGAGTATAACTAAAGCAAATGTGGTAATACTCGTTACTACGGTTATAAATAAACGTTCATTTTTATTACTGGTCAGTGATGAAAAACTAAATAAGCTTACACGTTTATTGACCTGTTTTATTGTGTGTATCAGCTCATCTTTGGTAAAAGGTTGGCCCGCTTTTGCTTTAATTAACAACATGTTTCTCGCAGGGTTAGCGGGAAAATAAAATCGCGGTCTACTGGTGTTATTACCGGGAATATTAATGCTTTTAACCACACCAACAACCCGTGCGCCGTTGGTAAAAGTAATACCAAGTGCCTTGCCATCAGGTGCTAGTTCTCGTGCCATAATATCGTTAACAATAACCACATTATTATTGTCGGCAATGTCTGCCGCACTAAAGTTATCGCCTAAAATAATAGGCTGTTCCAATAACTCAAAGTAATTATGACCAATGTCTTTCGCAGATGTTGAATAGCGTTGTTGAGTAGCGCTAACCGTTAAGGTCAAGGTTCTAAAAAGACTCGGCCGCATACCTTGAGCAACAGTATCAATGTTAGTGTTGTTTGCTAATAGAGCTTTTATCTCAGCTAAATACGCTTTTTGTTCGGCTTTTTCAGCGTTAGGCAATGACAATACTGCTGCATATCTATCTTCTGTTTGATAACCTAAACTACGATTATTCAATTGCATGCTTTCTTGAAATAACAAGACATTAGAAAACACTAAGGTGAATGCAACCGCAACTTGCCAGCTAATTAAAATAGTTCTTAATTTTTTTGACACTTGAATAGCGTTACCTTTGCCACTGGTATTCATGCTTGCACTTAAGTGGCGATAGTTAATCATTCGTTGGCAAATAAATGAAAAAGCGACGCTACTCACCAATAAAATAATTAACGATACGAAAGAAGAAAAACCGTTAAGTGTTAACTCACTAATACGTGGTAGGTATGACGCGAAGAAATGTGTCATTAAGGTAAAGCCTATAAACGCAATAACTTGTGCGACCACCATCGCCAATAGCATTAATAACGCCACCTCAATAAACAAGTCGGCATATAGTTGCTTTTTAGATGCGCCTAATGCCGCTTGAATAGCAAGTTGCTGCTGGCGTTGAGCAGTACGCGATACAAATAAATTGGCAATATTTGCGCAGGCAATTAACGCTAAACCCAGCGCACCTGCAACTAATAAATAAATACTGTGCCGGCTTTCACCAACAATAGTGTCTACTAAAGATTTAACTTGTATCTGAATGCGCCAGTCATTAAAAAACTTTCTACCTACCACCTGATTTTGCCAGTTATCATTAACCAGTTGTGTTAACGCTTGGCTCTTAGCCGTTAACGAATTATTGGTATATTGTTGGTCTGATATTTTACCAACATACATTAAACCGCCATCGTCATTTCCCCATTGTTTTCGGTCATATTCAGACACCGTATTGTAGTCCCACGGTAAGAATATGGTTGCTTGATAAGAGGCGCCAGCAATTTTAGGTGCCACATACTCAGACGAAAGCACGCCAACAACACGATAACTTTTGTCGCCAAAGGTTATTGATTTACCAATAATATCAACGTCGCCTGCATAAAGCGTTTGCCAACCTTCATACGTAATAATAGCGACGGGGTTATACCGATTAACGCTTTCGTTGGCGTCAAAAAGGCGGCCTAAATGTGGCTTAGCGTCAAACAAGCTAAACCAACTAGGGGTTATAAATGAAATTTCAACCATAGGCTCGCTGGGTATTGACGTGATAATACCGCCGTCAAGGTACAACAACGCACTTTGCTCAAACACGCTTTGTTCTTGATACAAGTGCATTAAATTAGGGTAAGTAAAGGCATTACCATCAACATGATTTTTTTGATTAACAAGCTGATGTTCAACGGTAAATAATCGATTTTGATCAGGATAAGGCAAAGGTTTAAAAAGCATCACATAAGCCAGTGTTGCTGCGCAGAGCAACGCGCCAAGCGCAATACCCATAGTAGAAACCACACTGAATACAAATATAGGGCTTTGCTTTAAGCTTAATAACGCTTGTTTTAGTTGATAGAAGAAAAGGCTCATTATTCAGCTCCTCGTAAACAATGAATAACAGGCTTTGAAATATATTTTTTCAAAGGGAGGTAGCAGGCAATAAAAGTAATGGCGGCAACCGCTAGAAGGGTGACCAAAGCAACAAAGACTAATTGAACGCCAATAAATTGTGATAAATACTGATGAAAACCAAGGTACAGCCCTAATAAACAAACGCCTGCGACAGCAACCCCCATTAATATTGCACTTGCGTTTTCTTTGATCACTGTTGTAATTATTTCTCGCCCTTTAGCACCAACCGCCATACGGGTGCCAATTTCAAAACGACGCATTTGAATGGAACAACTTAAAATCCCATACAAACCAATATTGGCGAGAGAAAACGTAATAATTGCTAAAGTTGCAGTTGTTACAGCCATGGTAATTTCAGAAAACAGGCTTTTTATCAATATATTAGAAGCCGAATTAAAGCTTAAAACAGAATAACGCGCATCAACTTCAGATAACAATTTTCCCAGTTGTTGACGGCTAATTGAGTGGTTAGCCTTTATTTTTAGCATAAATTGTTGTTCATTAAAGGCATTGGGCGCATAAGATCTTGGCACCGCCGCGGCTATATCGTCGTTCCCAAATGCCGTCTGGCCGGGAAGATAAATGTCTTCAACAATACCTATTATTTTAAAGTCTGGCTCACCTATCGATGAGAGGCGCATACCTATAGCATCACCGTTAGTCGTTAGCTGCTTAGCAAAGGCTTGGTTAACAATCATGACATTATTATTATCTCGTCGATCGGCTACCGTAAAATTTTCACCCGCCAAAAAAGGTTGCTCAATCAGAGTAAAATATCGTTGATCTATTCGCTTAAAATACGGTAGGTGTTTTCTATTATCTGAATGCTTAGTGAGTGCCTTAATAGCAAAACCATCTAAAGGTGAACTCCCTTGCGCAACTAATGTTACTTGCGGTAAAGCTGCTAGCTTTTCCATGATTTGAGCCATAGTTAGTTTTATTTCTTCTTCGCTCGGTAAATCAATTGCCGAATAATTTAAAATTAACGTTGATATATTATGAGTAGAAAACCCTATTGGCGTATTAATGGATTTCATTGCACTTTTAAGTAAGCCAACGTTAACAAATACCAAGACTGTTGCCAGTGCGACTTGGCTGGCAATTAACAAATGACGCGTTTTTTTAGAGACCTGTAAACCACTGCCCTTGCCGCTACTTTGTAAGCTCTTATTTAAAGCGTTGTAATTCATCGTACGTATACTTACTTTTGCAAAAAACAGTGCAAAAAATAACGTCACTAGAACGGTAAAGCTCAAGGTAGCAAGGTTAATGGATAATTCGCTCACTCTAGGTAATACACCGCCTAAATAGTGCTGCATAAGATAAAAAGAAATTTGAGCCACCCCTAATGCCAATACGATCGACACCAACATGAGTAAACTGGTTTCAGCAAAAATAGTTTTAAATAGCTGCGATCTACTCGCGCCAATTGCAGCTTGAACGGCCAATTGGCGTTGCTTTTCCGCAGTACGCGACATAAATAAGTTAGAAATATTGGTGGTAGCTATTAATACCAAACCAACCACACCAGCTAACAGCATTATCGTAATAGATTCACTACCTCCGAGAATCACTTCCCGAACTGGACGTACCTGCATGTCTACCGACCAACCTTCAAAAAACTCATATTTAGCAGCAAACCCTTCCTGCCAGTGCTCACTCACTAAAGGGGTGAGTAATTGCTGTACTTGGCTTGAATTGAGCCCTTTTTTTAATTGACCAATATATTTAAAATTATTTTTGATATTTCCAAAAATCTTTCTATCCGTAGCACTCTCAGGATTTAAGTCCCATGGCAGCCATATTTGCGTTTCATGCCCTATTTCAGCAAGTGTTGGTTCAGTAAAGTATTTGGCCAGCACCCCAACAATACGATAACTAATACCACTGAGCGTTATTGTTTTTTCAAGAATATCTGCTCGGCCATTAAACTCCCGTTGCCAAGTATTATAACTAAGCAGTGCAACAGGATTATTAGTGTTAAGCGCTTCGCTCGCCTCAAACATTCGCCCAATAGCTATGGGAGAAGCTAGCATTTGATGGAATTCAGGCGTGACATAGGTCATGTTAACCAATGGTTGATTACTGTGAGAAGTGATCACATCTTGACCATAGTAAACCATTGCTGCTTGCTCAAATGCTACCTTGCTCTTGTATAAATGCACTAAACCAGGGTAGCTATAAGCAACTTTTTGAGTTTCTTTTTCAGCATTAATAATATTATGCTCTGCAACATACAAACGCTCTTGATCAGGGTACGGTAATGGCTTAACTAATAACAAGTAATTGAGTGTTACTACGCAGAGCAACGCGCCAAGCGCAATACCCATAGTAGAAACCACACTGAATACAAATATAGGGCTTTGTTTTAAGCTTAGTAGCGCTTGTTTAAGTTGATAAATAAATAGAGACATTTTCGCAATCGACCTTGTAATAAATGTTTGCTTAACTTGCTAACTTAGCTTTTGGTGCTTGCAAAATTGTGCCGTCTAGCAACTGTACTTTTCTTTTAGCCATGTCTGCATAACGGGGATCATGGGTTACCATACAAATCGTCGTGCCACTGTCATTTAATTCTTTCAACACAGCCATTACTTGGTCACCACTTTTCGAGTCAAGATTTCCGGTAGGTTCATCAACTAATAACAATGTAGGTTTAGCTACCAAAGCACGTGCTATTGCCACTCTTTGCTGTTGCCCACCTGAAAGTTGATTCGGCTTATGACTTATTCGATGGCTAAGCCCAACCAAGGTTAAGCATTCAGTTACTCGTTCTTCTAATTGTTTTTTTGTAAATTTGTCGTTGTGATAACGCAATGGTAAAGCAACGTTGTCGAATACTGACAGCTCATCTATTAAATTAAACGACTGAAAAATAAACCCTATTTTTTCATTTCGCACTTCTGCCGCTTGATTCAAACTCAAGTGAGTAACATTTACCCCTTCAATAAAATATTCGCCATCGCTGGCCATATCGAGCAAGCCCATAATAGAAAGCAATGTCGATTTTCCACACCCTGAAGGTCCTGAAATACAAATATAATCGCCTTGATAAATGGTCAGGCTGATCTCTTTTAATGCGTGAGTTTCAAGCTCTTCTGTTTCAAATATTTTGCCAATGTTTTCCATTGTTACTATTGCTGAACGCTTATTTTCACTCATTTTTATTCCTTTATTATTTATTTTGCTAAATTATACTTTTTATACGCCAATTAATTTAAGGTAATTTGTGGCTGTATATAATTACTTAGATCTGAAATGATAAGATTTTCTGCCTCAGTTGCTCCGCTCATTATTTCAATAAATCGTCCCGCTTTCTCGCCAAAAGTAATATTCACTCTATTGGCGCTATTTCTGGCTGTATTCACTTTATATAATATTTCAGTCGTACGGCTATTTAGTTTACTGGGGGTTTGTACATATAACACATTGGTTAATTTATTCGTTACGATACTCGCGTCTACATTTTGGTAAGGCCTTGCACTACTAGGTAAAGGTTGCTGTAACGACACTTCAATTTCAACGGTATTATCAGTTACTACTGGGTCAATTCTTGTTACTTGCCCAGCAATTTTATCTTGGCGCGTATCTATTTCTACTTTTTGCTTAAGCTCAATGGTTTGCGCTTTACTTTGAGGGATTTTAATTAACGCTTTTAAATTGGAGGTGCTGCCAATTATTGCAATTTCGTCGCCCGCCGCTAAACTTTGGCCCAACGCCACCGCAAGCTTTTGTAATACGCCATTAAGATTTGACCGAATAATTAGGTCATTAACGCGCCTTGCTGAAATTTCCACTACGCCCTGCTGTTGCTTTACTCTTTCTTGCTGAATATTGATAGACTCTCGATGCACCATGGCTAACTGTTTTATTCGCTGCTTCAGTATTTCAATTCTTTGATTAAGCTGTTTTTCATTTAGTTGGCTTTTACGAAAAGTAAGTTGCGATACTATGCCTTTTTCAACAAGTGTGGCTTCAGCTGCTCGCTTAATTTTTGCACTTTCGTATTCAGCAAATAGCTGAGCATGTAAGGCATTCTCATTTAAAATTTCGCGTTGATGGTTTAGCTTTAGTTGCCTTAAATTTGCCTGAGCCAAAGCCATTTCTTGCTTAGCTCTATTATATTGTTGGTTTAGCTCAGGGTTTTTCAGCTTAACAATAATATCGCCTTTTTTTATTTTTGCCCCCGGTAACAATACAATTTCAGACACTGTGGCACGTGTACTACTGGTGAGTAGCTGAACCTTTGACGATACTAGCGTGCCATAGCCCTCTACCGTTACCAACAAATCACCCCTTTGTACTGGTGCAATGATCAATTCTTTTTTTGAAATTGACACCTTGTTAAGCACAATATTAAGCTGCCAAATAGCAGCTAATATCGCAATAATAATACCGCTAGCTTGCGCAACTCTTTTATAAGGGTGTGTACGTACTTTATTTTTAACAATATCCATTACTTACTTATTTGTTATGGCATTCATTTAGATAGCCCCTTACAGCGAATAATATACCAACTTTGTTTTTCACTATAAAAACAACGACTTAATGTGTAAGATCGCTAATTTACATTTAAAATATTGATAAAAAGTTCGCTTTCGAACTTTTTATTTATTACTCGTATAAAATATAATTCTATGTAACCACACGCCCCCTATCGTTATACTACAAATAGTAGCGGTCCTTAGCTCACACTATTATTTGATATTACGATGAACAAACTTGGAGTTTACCTTGGCTAAAAAAAACATACTTATTTGGGACATTCCTGTGCGAATTTTTCATTGGGCATTAGTGATATGTTTAATTGGCGCTTGGTATACCAGCGAAGGTGAACGAGGGTTAATTGATATTCATCTACTTTTTGGCTACAGCATTTTAGCCTTAGTATTATTTCGTGTTTTTTGGGGATTTATCGGCACCAAATACGCCAAATTTTCGCAATTTATTCCCACGCCTACGGCAATAAAACTGTATTTAACAGGAAAAAACAAGTTCCATTTGGGTCATAACCCACTTGGCAGTTTAATGGTGTTTTTTATGTTGGCGCTGTTACTACTGCAAGCCATAAGTGGTTTATTTATGAGTGATGAAATTTTTACTAATGGCCCCTATTTTGATTCTGTTAGCAAAAATATCCAGCAGCTAATGTCGACAATACATCATACGGTTTTCGATATTATTGTTATCGTATCGATACTTCATATTGGCGCAATATTTTATTATCTCTTGGTAAAAAAACAAAATTTGATTACGGCTATGTTCACAGGCAAGCAATGGGTTGAAGATAAGTTGAGGGGATTATCGATAAAACATTCTAAGCTAGTTACTGCTTGTATTTTACTGATATTGGTTTGTGCATTCGTTTATTGGCTAGTGATACTAAATGTACCGATTGAAGAAGAGTATTATTATTAAGCTAATGATATAAAGGGCAATAAAAAGGCGATAATTAATATCGCCTGAATTTAGCTAAATATCACTTAAAGCATTAGTCTTTTTTAAAGCTATCATGACAACCGCCACAGGTTTTACCCACGCCGCCAATCGCTTTTTTAATGGTATTCTCGTCACCCGACATTGCCACTTTTTGTAAGTTTGCTGACGCCATCGTTAAGTCATTAATATGCTTTTCAAACTTACTTCTTTCGCTCCACACACTATCTAAAGCTTCAGTATTTACGCTAAAGCTAGTTGTATTTACTCGAGTATAGTCATCAATCATTAATGATAATTGATTAATACGCGTCGCATTTTTTTCTACCACGTTAGCGTCTAATGGAATTTTACCTTTTGCCATCGCCCCAAGTGCCCCCATATTAGAACCTAATAGCGAGAAAATAGACTGACGCAGATCGGTAGAACGCTTAGCTTGCTTTTCAGACTTTGCTGTTTCGGCCATAACTGAAGCCGTTGCTAATGCCATTGAACACGCCAAAATCACTGTTGATATTTTTTTCATTAGTATTCCTTTTATCTATTAATGCTGTATTTATTTTATTGTAAGTATTACGTTTGCAGAAAATATTAGCTAGCGAATTTGCCATTAAATCTCTGCAAAAATTAATGTGGTTTTCTCATTATTTATAGTTCGATATCGAAAATAATTAAGTTCAATATCGTACAACCCCTGTTTTAATTGATATTGAAGCGCTAAGCGGTGGGTAACAATAGCATTACTGTTACGCCCTTTTCATCATTATTATGTAACTCCATAATTCCGCCATGCTGCTCTATTATATTTCTACAAAAGTTCAAACCAATACCTTGCCCATTCTTTTTAGTGGTATATAGAGGTACAAATAAATTATTGATATTAGTAAAACCATGGCCGTTATCAGCAATTTCTAAAATGGTATATTGGTCTTGCTGGCCCACATCAATGCTTACTTTTGTTGCTCCAGCTTCTGCTGAGTTTTTTACCAAATTAATGAGTACTTGCTCAAGTAAGGCGCGATCGGCAAAAACATGCTCTGTCGATGCATTAAGCGTTAGTGTTAATTGTTTAAATAACCCCGCCAGTACTTTATTTACTAAGTAATCAATCGGTATCGGCTGACTATGAACACTAAATTGACGTGACAGCGACGAATAGCGCTCAACGAAAGACTGTAAGTGTAAACAGCGCTCAGTAATTACCCCTAACACTTGTTGGTCGCGTTTATCATTCGACTTATCCGCTAACGTTTCAGCCATTGAAGACACAGGTGTTAACGAATTTCGAATTTCATGGCTTAATACCCGAATAATTTGCTGCCACGCATTTAATTGGCTTTCGCGTAATGCAGGCTCAATATTAATAAAAACCAATAGCTGATGCTGCTCACCTTCATGAATAAATTCACTATGACGTATCTGCCATTTTGCTCGCTTGCTTTTGTCTATTAGCGACCAGGTTGATTGTTGGTACTCAAGGCCTAATAATTCGGGTGAGGCATGTCTAAACATTTGCCATGATTGATTAAACAAATGGTAAAAAGCATCATTACCAAAGGTTAATTGATGGCTTTGATTAAAAATAATAATAGGAGCGTCGAGCTGGGCAATAAGTTGATAAACTAAATAAACGTGTTGGTCGTTATTAGATTTTTGTTGTTGTAGCTTTTCACTCAATTGTTTTAGCTGCTGATGAAGTGCTTTAACTTTACCTTGCGAAAAAGCAGATTTTCCAAACTGGTTATAATCTTCCTGACTAATAGCATCTACGTGTAATGTTGAGCGAGTATAAGCTCGCATCACCTGACGTTTAAATGACACAATGTACCAAAAAGAATACAAAAACACTGAAAATAAGACAACAATAATCCACAGAAACGAAATACCATACTGCCAAGCTAACAGCGCAATAAGCAAAGCAATCCCGGTAAAGAGAAGCCCCAGCTTAACCACAATAAATGTTTCTAACGATTTACTTTTTATTAATGCCATACTTTTCAATTCTTCGGTACATTGACGCTTTAGTAAGCCCCACTAAAGTAGCTGCTTTGGCAACATTATTGTCGCTGCGTGCTAACGCTTGCTCCACTAAAATAATTTCGGCTTGCTCTAAGGTGAGCATAGGTAATTTATCGCCAGCACAATGGCTGGCAGTGTTTAGATTATCTTTAGTATTAATAGAGGTTCCGTTTGCAATGGGTAAACCTGCTAACATTAACTGTTTATTGTCAGCGAGTAATACTGCTCTTTCGATAATATGGCTCATTTCTCGCACGTTACCTGGCCACTGATACTCAAGAAGCTGCTGTACTAACTCTTTAGTGAGCGGCATAATTTCTTTATGGTATTGCTGACTAAAACGGGTAATAAAAAACTGCGCTAAAGGCACAATATCATCAACACGATCTCGCAACGGTGGTAAGGTAAATTCAAGCGTGTTTAAGCGGTAATATAAGTCTTCTCTGAAGTCTTTATTCGCTATTAACTCACTAATATCGCTGTTGGTTGCCGCAATAATGCGCGTATTAGCGCGTTTGGTTTGGCTAGAGCCTAGCACTTCATATTCGCCACTTTCTAATACTCTTAATAGCTTAACTTGCTGAGACAGCGGAATATTGGCAATTTCATCTAAAAACAAACTACCCTGTTCAGCCAATTCAAAACGCCCTATACGCGCCGATTTAGCGTCGGTAAAAGCGCCTTTTTTGTGACCGAACATTTCGCTTTCAAATAGTGACTCACTAATTGCTCCCATGTTAACGGCAATAAAGCCCTGCTCGGATCTAAGCGATTGTTGATGAATATGACGAGCAAGTGCTGTTTTACCCGTACCATTTTCACCGGTAAGTAAAACACATACATCTGTGTTAGCAATGGCAGCAATTTTTTTATAAAGCTTTTTCATCACCGCCGAACGCCATTGGTAAGATTGCTCTGATTGGCTATCAGTTGGCTTTTTCAGTTGGGTATTCTGTAATGTTAATTGCTGAATATTTAACTGTTGCTCTACTGTATGCATTAATTGCTTATTTCGCCATGGCTTTTCAACAAAGTCATTAGCACCTAATTGCATTGCTTGCACCACAATTTCTGTATTTGACCAAGCGGTCATGGCAATGGTGGGTATTGCAAGCTTTTGCTGTTGTAGCCATTTCAGAAAACTTAACCCTTCTTCACCAGATGTAGTGTCTAAAGAAAAGTTCATATCGAGTAAGATCAACGCTATATCGTGTTGTGATAAAAGCGTTTGTGCCATTTGAGGGCTTTCGGCTTCAATGATTTGATGGCCATAAGTTTCAAGCAAGACTACTAAGCTTAAGCGAATGTCTGGGCGATCATCAACAACGAGTATGTTAGCCATACTTGGCGGATTCCTTGAATTTTCGATGAGAAAGTAACTAAGGCAATACTTTAACAGCTAAGCATAGAATAAAGCCAATCGCTTTTTAAACAACTGGCCTAGTCGAAAAAGAAGATTTTACTACTCGCCTTGGCTGCTACCACCAAGCTTAGGTGCATGTTGTATTATTCGATCTGCAAGGCGTGAAAACGGTAGGCTTTGAATCCATACTTTACCATGGCCACTAAGGGTTGCCATAAACATGCCTTCACCACCAAAGAACATACTTTTCAAGCCAGAAGTCATTTCAATACTGTATTCAATACCTTGGCTAAAGGCGACTAAACACCCCGTGTCTAAACGTAGTGTTTCACCATTTAATTCTTTTTCAACTACAGTACCGCCCGCGTGTAAAAACGCTTTTCCGTCGCCATGTAAACTTTGTAAAATAAAGCCTTCGCCACCAAAAAAGCCACTACCTAAACGTTTGTTAAACGCAATGTCTACTTTAGTGCCTAACGCTGCACATAAAAATGAGTCTTTTTGACAAGTGATTTGACCACCAGACTCCGCTAAATCAACGGGAATGATTGAGCCCGGGAATGGTGCCGCAAAAGCGACGCGTTTTTTGCCGTATTGCTCGTTGGTAAAGTGCGTCATAAAAACAGACTCGCCCGTTAGCGCTCTTTTACCAGCAGAAAACAACTTGCCCATTAAGCCTTGATTAGCGTCGGAACCGTCGCCCATTTTTGTATCAAAGTTTATGCCGTCTTCCATGTAATTCATTGCACCCGCCTCGGCAATTACCGTTTCGCCGTGGTCTAATTCAACTTCCACCATTTGCATGGCTTGACCAATTATTTCGTAATCTATTTCATGACTTTGCACAGTGCTTCTTCCTTTTTATGATAAATGAACTATTGCATAGAATAAGCAATGTTATTGTTTGAATAAAGCTGGCAGACAAACTTTATTACATCTTCGTTGAGAACATATTTCAACCCATCGGGTCATATCTTACCTATTCCAATAAATGGTGATATTATTGCCATTAATTACGTATTACTAAAAGAGTTGAACAAATGAAAAAATATTTAGTTGCCTTATTGGCCGTCGTCTTACTCCCTTTATCGGCTAATGCCGCTAAATGGGAAGAAGGGAAACATTATTCTGTAGTGCCTACTCAAAAAACCAATAAAGCAGAAGTTCGTGAATACTTTTCTTACTACTGCCCTGCATGTCGTGGTTTTGAAGCCTACTTACCTGAAATAGAAAAAGCATTACCTGACAATGCCTCATTAAAGAAAACACACGTTGATTTTATGGGACATACATCACCTGAAATTCAATTTATGATCAGTACTGCACACACTGTTGCAGAAAAAACGGGCGTTGCTAAGCCATTTGCTTCAGCCTTATTCAATCATCTACAAACTAAACGCCAAGCCATTGCAAATCAAGCCGATCTTAAAGCACTTTATGTCAGTGTTGGTGGTAATGGCGACAAGTTTGACAAAGGCATGAAAAGCTTTTCTGTTGTTGGCGAAGCAAAGCGTAACAAGAAAGTGCAAGACAAGTTATCGAAAGGCCGTTATGTAAAAAGCGTACCTACTTTCGTTGTTAACGGGAAATATGTTGTTAACAGCCGATCACTTAATCAAGACAACTTTATTCAAGAATATAATGAGTTAATTAGTTATTTATTAACCTTAGATTAATCATTAAGATCATTATATAAAGCGCAAACAATTTACCGTTCGCGCTTTATATAGCACTAACGTGAAAATTTATTTTTCCCACTACGTCGTTTATTTGTTTTAACATTACCAGACAACGCATCTTGTCTCATTTTTTGCTTTGACGGCTTTCTTCTCGCTTGAGTATTGTTTTTTTCTGTTTTCGTTAAATCAGGCTCGTAACCTGGCAACCATTGCTGTAGTAAACGATTATCAACAACCTTTTCGACTGCGGTAAGTAGCCATTCTTCGTCAGGACTCATAAGCGATAGCGCTAGCCCTTCTTTACCTGCTCGACCCGTTCGGCCAATACGATGAACATAGTCTTCAGCAATATAGGGAAGTTCATAATTAATCACCACGTTTAGATCGATTATGTCAATGCCTCTTGCTGCAACGTCGGTTGCAACCAATGCCCTAACTTTGCCCGACTTAAAGTCTGCGAGAGCTTTTTCTCTTGCCCCTTGTGATTTATCACCATGAATAGATTGCGTTTTTATACCGTCTTTCGACATTTCTTTAGCAAGTTCGTCTGCACCTTGCTTAGTACGAGTAAATACTAGTACCTGTTGCCAATTTTTAGAGCCAATTAAGTAAGATGTAAGTTCTCGCTTGCGATCTTTGTCTACGCAGTACACTACTTGTTCAACCTTTGCCGCAGCGGCATTACGCTCACCCACTTCGATTAATTCAGGATCGGTTAATAGGTGCTTACTCAGCTTAAATATTTCATCATCAAATGTAGCTGAAAATAAGAGTGTCTGTCTAACAGCAGGTGCTCTATTTAGAATACGATTAATTTCATCTTTAAAGCCTAAATCTAGCATTCTATCGGCTTCATCAAAAACGATAGTGGTTAAATGTGCTAACGAGAGTGATTCATTAATTAAATGATCGAGTAATCGTCCTGGTGTTGCTACCAGTACGTCAATACCTTTATTAATTGTCGCAATTTGAGGGTTTATGCTAACTCCTCCATAAGCCACGCCAATTTTTATTTCAGTATTTTCAGCATATTGTTTAAAGCTTTTAAATACTTGTTGAGCCAGCTCGCGTGTTGGCGTTAATACTAAGGCTCGTACCTGTGGTTTAACCGGTATTGACTGAGTAAGCTTATGCAGAATAGGCAAGGCAAAGGCGGCTGTTTTTCCTGTCCCTGTTTGCGCTCCTGCCATCACGTCTTTATTGGCTAAAATGGCAGGAATGGCTTGTCGTTGTATAGCAGTGGGTTCGCTATAACCAAGCGAAGTTACTGCGTCGGTTAATGCTTTATCTAACCCTAATGATGCGAATTTATTCATGTGATTTTTTACTTATTCTGCTTTTTTTGTGCTTGTTTTAAACGTTGCTCTAACTCTTCAGGGTCGTAAACCATGCCTTGTTCTTCGTCACTTGGAAATACAACTATTGCTATTTCGTCTTCAATGAGTCCTGTTGTCCATCGGCTAAACCATTTATTTAACGAAATAGCTTCAGGTTTACAATGTTGCCATTCGTTGGTTGCCCACGATGCTGCAAATTCTTCTCTAGGCCATACAGGCACACCGTCTTCTTCTTCAATATTTAACATGACACAGCCATGCTCGTCGGTCAGTATCCATATTTTGTTCTGTTTAGCCGTTTCTTTAATAAAGTAGTCAGCTCTTTTTTCATCACTGAATTTTTTAATGTCATTACATTGTTCAGGAGTAATACTATCGCTCATTTACTTTCCTTCATTGGCGAATATTTCCATTTCTTCGCCTATTTGTTGACGCATTTCCATTAATTTAATGGCGGTTGAATGTTGCTTTTTATCTTCTTCTGTTTCTGGTACCCACTCAGGTACGCGTTCCGACTGCCCATTTTGATCAACAGCCACCATAATAACTATGCAGTGTGTTGTTTTTCTTCTGATCAATGATTTAGGGTCGCAAGCATTTACTTCTAAGGCAATGTGCATTGAGCTTGAACCGGTATAAATAACTTTGGCTTCAACTTCAACTAAGCTGCCCACATGTATCGGTGCAAGAAATTTTATGCCTCCAGCGTAGGCGGTTACACAATATCGACCGCTCCAACCAGCAGCACAGGCGTAAGCGGCTAAATCAATCCACTTCATCACAGCGCCACCATGCACTTTACCTCCAAAATTTACGTCTTGTGGCTCAGCTAAAAATCTTAATGTAATATCTCTTTGGGGCTTATTCATTTGACTCTCTACCTTGTAGCATGTGAAGTCTGCTATATATCTATTTAATAATAGCGTATAGCTGGTTTAATTTATTGTTTAATAAATCAGTATTATAAAGTAGTGTAGCCTTTCTTTGAATTTAACATGTATAAAAGACCATAATTATGAAAATTTGGGTTGATGCTGATGCTTGTCCTGTGGTGATAAAAGACATTTTATTTCGCGCGGCGGATCGCACACAAATTGAAACCACATTAGTTGCTAACCACTCAATACGTATTCCACCATCAAAATATATAAAATTTCAACAAGTCAGTTCAGGTTTTGATGTTGCAGATAATGAAATTGTTAAGCGCTGCAATATTGAAGATTTAGTGATCACCAGTGATATTCCATTAGCCGCTGAAATTGTTGAAAAAGGGGCAACTGCGTTAAATCCTAGAGGCGAACTTTATACCGAAAGTAACATCAGACAGCGCCTAAACATGCGCGACTTTATGGACAATTTACGTTCTAGTGGCATACAAACAGGTGGCGCTCCACCCATTAGTCAGGGTGATCGCCAAGCATTTGCCAATAACTTGGACAAATGGTTGGCTAAAAAATAAAGCTATCGACTTAGCGTGTGGCTGCGTAAGGGTCCTGCTTGCCTTGAGCACGTGAGTTATTGGTATTTTTTGATGCTGGCTTTTTAGCATTGGATCGATGATTACCCGCTTTCCCCTGCGAACTTGCTTGGTGGCGATTATTCTTACTTTTAGGCTTATGGCCTCGCGCATTTTCACCTGAGCGCTGGCCATCTTTATGCTCAGCCTTTGGTTGCTTAAGCTTTTTCGGTTTTTTAGCTTTAAACGGTTTGATTGCTCTTGACGGTGGCAGCGCATTAGCAGGAGTAAAACCTGGCTCAATTTTACGTTCAATATGTTGTTGAATAACATATTCTATATCTTCAAGTAAATTATGCTCATCTGCTGACACTAATGATACGGCAAAACCATCAGCTCCTGCGCGGCCTGTTCTACCTATTCTGTGAACGTAGTCTTCAGGTACATTAGGTAATTCAAAGTTAACCACCTGTGGTAATTGGTCTATATCAAGCCCTCGAGCTGCAATGTCTGTTGCAACTAATACTCGTACTTCACCTGACTTAAAATTAGCCAACGCTTTTGTTCTTGCTCCTTGGCTTTTGTTACCGTGTATGGCGGCCGCATTAATACCTTTTGCTTCTAAATCTTTTGTTAAACGGTTAGCACCATGCTTAGTTTTTGTGAAAACCAATACTTGTTGCCAGTCGTTTTCTTTCACTAAATGACAAAGTAGTTTTGATTTTTGTTTTTTATCACTCGGAATAACTGTTTGCTCAACCGTTTTAGCTGTAGAATTTTCAGGATTTACCGATATTTCAACAGGGTTCTTAACTAAACCTTTCGCCAACTCTCTTATGTCAGGCGAAAATGTAGCTGAGAATAATAAATTTTGTCTCTTTGCTGGCAACGCTGAAATAATTTTTTTAATGTCTCGAATAAAGCCCATATCTAACATTCTATCAGCTTCATCTAATACTAATATTTCTACCTGTGAAAACTTAACAGCATTTTGTTGGTAAAGGTCCATTAATCGACCGGGTGTGGCTACCAGAATATCGACACCTTGGCGTAGTTTCATCATTTGCGGGTTAATTTTAACACCACCAAAAACCACTGCTGAAGTAAGCGGTAATTGCTCACCATAAGTCGCAACGCTTTCACCGACCTGTGCAGCTAACTCTCGAGTTGGCGTTAAGATTAATGCTCTTATATGGTTAGCTTTAGCTCTAGGCCCTTTTGATAGCAACTCCAATATCGGTAAGGTAAAGCCAGCTGTTTTGCCTGTGCCTGTTTGCGCCGCTGCCATAACATCTTTTCCAGCAAGCACTGCAGGTATCGCTTGCTCTTGAATTGGCGATGGTTTTTCATACCCTTTCTCGGCGACGGCGGCTAAAATTTTGCTTGATAGTGCGAGGGTAGAAAAATCCATGAAATGATCTCTTTATAGGTTATGTAGTGTATTCACAATCGCTAGATAGGTAGCGGCGGTGAAGAATACAGTATAGCCAAACTTTACACAATAATTATAGCCTTAGCTAAAAATACAATGATTCTAAAAAACACTTAATTACGATTTTTACTAATTAATAAAAATCGTATTAATTTTCTTATACCATTTCCATTAAGTTTATGATTTTGTTCTGTGTAGGGGAAATAAATCAAGGCAAGACGCTCGATTAAACAATAGCTGGCTACTGGGATTGAGAGCAGCATAGAGTTAGAGTATTTCAAAATTGCACAAGTAGGCAATAATTTAGTAAAAATTGTATTGTTCAAACAGTAATAACATGTTGATCTTTTTTAAATAAAGAACAACACTTACTTACAGCACATTACCAATTAACTCTATTGCATTTGAAGGAAGTACATGTCTCAAATCGATTATAAAAGTAAGCGATTTTTAATCGTCGATAATATTAAGCCTTCAAGGGATATGCTTAAAATATTTTGCTATAGCCTTGGAGCCGATAAAGTTGAGGCAAACCATCACCCCATTGACATATTATCCCGATGTGAAGAAAGTCCATTCGATATTATTTTACTTGGTTATGATCTCGGTGATAACAAAAAAAACGGGCAGCAATTATTAGAAGAGTTACGTGCAAAAGGCTTAGTAAAACGCCAATGTGTTGTCATTATGATCACAGCAGAAGTATCCCAATCTATGGTACTTGCTGCATTAGAACATAAGCCCGATGAGTACTTAACTAAGCCGTATAACATGAATGATTTAAGCATACGCTTAGAGCGATGCTTTAAGAAGAAGCATGCTATGCACGAAATTTACCAAGCAATGGACAACAATCATCACGACAATGTAATACAGCTTTGTAATAAAGTGATTAAAAGCAATACATTATATAAGCATGAATGTTTAGGAATTAAGTCCCGTCAGCACTTTAAGCTAAAGCAATATGATGAAGCCAAACGTATATATGACGCTTATTTTGGTTCAGTTAATTGTCAGTGGGCGGCACTAGGATTAGGTAAAATTGCACTTATTGAACAAAACTATGACATCTCAGAAAAATATTTTTCTGCAATTATTGATGATAATGAATTTTATTTAAGCGCTTATGACTGGCTTGCCAAAACTTATCAATTACAAAATACACCTGAAAAGGCAATAGATGTTTTAGAGCAAGCTTTATTAGTTTCTCCAAGATCTGTACAACGATTAAAACAATATGCTCAATTATGTATTGATAGTAACCAGTTCGAAAAAGCAACAAAAGCGCTATCTAAATCTAATGAATTAGAATATCACTCTGTCCATAAAAGCCCAGAAAGTGCGATACAATTTGTTGAATCGTTGCTCGAGCATGCAGAATCATTAAGCATTTATGAAATAAAACGATTAAATAATAAAGCATTTGATGTATTAACCAAAATGGTTCGTGAATTTAATAGTGAAGAAGTTCGAATAATCAGTCTATTATTAACTGCACGCCTACACGATAAAGCTAATGACAATACACTTTCAAAAAATGGAATAAAAGAAGCAGAACGTTTATTAGAAAAACGCAAAAAAAAGCTATCGATAGAAGGTATATTCGTGATCGCAAGAGCACTATTAGCTTTAAATAGGTGCTCTACTGCAGACATATTGTTAGAAAATTTATCGCAAGCCCATCCTGATAATATGGAAATAATATCTCAAATTGCTGATTTATCAGAAAAACCGGTTAGTGATGACAATAAAATAGCTGCGCAGGAAGCTTTAGAGTTAGGAACCAGCCTATATCGTGCCAAACATTATGTGTTAGCGATAGATAAGTTGAATCAAGCACTAAACCACTTTCCAAACCATATAGGCATTCGCTTAAATTTATTACAGGCTTTACTCGTTTCTTTTGAAGTTGACCCACAACGGCAGACTGACTTTAGTCAGGCTAAAGTATTGATCAACATATTTAAAAAACTATCACCGGAAAGTGAATCGTATAATCGCTATTTGAAGCTCAAAAATAAATATGATGCGCTAGCTGCATTTCAATAATGAAAGATCAAGAAAATACCCTTAAATAAATTAATATTCAAAGGTATTGCTTGAAGAGAATAAATCTCAAAATAAATGGTGGAGGGAGGTGGATTCGAACCACCGAAGGCGGAGCCGTCAGATTTACAGTCTGATCCCTTTGGCCACTCGGGAACCCCTCCACGGGGCAAAAAACCCGCTGTTAGCGGGTTTCTTTAAAGAGAAGTCTAGCAATGTCCTACTCTCACATGGGACCTCCCACACTACCATCGGCGC
>JBMZCX010000055.1:0-19541 GCA_049613795.1 Thalassotalea sp.
TTCACGAAAAAAAATTACTGGTAACAACAAGCGAATGCCAACACTTTATTCAACAGGTAGACCATACCGCACAACAAACCAATAATATGATTCAACGGTTGCAAGCATTAGAAGCCACATTAACCCCATCGCAGGAAAACACGTGAGCACAGCAAGAGTTTATAACATTGTAAAAACCTTTTTAAACTACGGGTTAGATGAGCTACTGCCGAAAAAAAGCCTACCTTGGTACGTTAAACTCGTTCGTCCTAGCCTATTTTGGCTACGTAATAAGCATAAAGATAAAGCGCTCGCACAGCGTTTTCGTTTAGCGATTGAATCACTTGGCCCTGTTTTTATTAAATTTGGGCAAATGCTATCTACACGTAAAGACTTGTTACCTGAAGACTTTGCTAATGAATTAAGCTTATTGCAAGACCAAGTTTCAGCTTTTGACGGTGACCTAGCGCAGAAAATTATTATTGACGCTATTGGGCATGAAACCTTTAATACTGTATTTAAAGACTTTGATGTAGCACCGCTAGCTTCAGCATCAATTGCTCAAGTACACACCGCAACACTTATTAAAGATAATCAAGAAACCAATATTGTCATTAAAGTATTGCGGCCTGGTATTGAAAAAATAATTAGCGCCGACTTAAAAGTAATGAGCCGCTTAGCAGGCATAATGGCAAGTTGGCTGCCTGACGGCAAACGTTTAAGACCAAAGGAAGTGGTTGCTGAATATCGAAAAACCATTTTAGATGAATTAGACCTTAATCGTGAAGCAGCTAATGCTATTCAACTTAAACGTAACTTCAGCCAAGGGAAAGAGCTCGATAACATTTTATATGTACCCGAAATTTACAGCGAGTTCAGCCATAAAAATGTATTAGTGATGGAGCGAATTTACGGCGTAGGCGTAGGTGAAATAGCAACGCTTAACGCACTTGGCGTTGATATGAAATTGCTTGCCGAACGTGGTGTTGACGTATTTTTCACCCAAGTATTCCGTGACAGTTTTTTCCACGCAGACATGCACCCAGGCAATGTGTTTGTGAATGCAGACAACCCTACTGACCCAACTTGGATCGCCATAGATTGCGGTATAGTAGGCACATTAAACCGTGACGACAAACGCTATTTAGCTGAGAATTTTGTCGCTTTCTTTAATCAAGATTACCGTAAAGTAGCACAACTACACGTAGATTCAGGTTGGGTACCCGCCGCTACTAGCGTAGATGAATTTGAATTTGCTATTCGTACCGTGTGCGAGCCTATTTTTAATAAACCATTAGCTGAAATATCATTTGGCCAAGTGTTAGTCAGCTTATTTAACACTGCTCGCCGTTTTAATATGGAAGTACAACCACAACTTGTTTTACTACAAAAAACGTTACTTTATATTGAAGGGTTAGGTCGTCAGCTGTACCCTCAACTTGATTTATGGCAAACAGCCAAACCTTATTTAGAACGTTGGGTAAAAGATCAAATGGGCATCAATGCCGTATTCAAAAAAGTGAAAGACAACCTCCCTTTTTGGAATGAAAAATTACCTGAGATTCCAGACTTAGTATACGACTATCTGAAAAATCAGAAGCAGGCAGAACAACGGCAGCAACAAATATTACAACAGTTACAAAGCCAGCAACAAAAGTGTCATAGACAATTGTTATTATCGATAGCATTAGCCACTATTGTCATTAGTAGCGCCATTATTTTTAGTTAATTAGCGTTGAACACCCCGTTATGCTCAGTTTTATCGTTATTATTGTCGTTAGTTTTATTGCCTCGTTATTAACCTTTTTTTCAGGATTTGGTTTAGGCACCCTATTAATGCCAATTGTTGCTATATTTTTTCCTATTGATATTGCAATTGCCATTACCGCCATTGTGCATTTAGCCAATAATGCCTTTAAATTTATACTGGTTAAAAACAATATTAATTTCTCTGTTTTAATACGTTTTGGTTTACCCGCTTTAATAATGGCTTTTTTAGGTGCTTGGTTATTAACGCAATTTAGTGATGTTAAGCAGATTGTCGATTACGCTATTTTTGGCTTTGAACGCCAAACCACTAGTGTAAACTTACTGATTGGTGGCTTAATACTCTTACTATTAATAATAGAACTAACGCCTACACTAGCTCAGCTGAAATTCAACAAAAAATACTTACCCTTTGGCGGTGTAATTAGTGGCTTTTTCGGTGGCCTTTCGGGTCATCAAGGCGCGTTTCGCAGTATGTTTTTACTTAAAATAGGTCTCTCGAAACACGCTTACATTGCCACTGGTGTGATGATCGCCATATTGGTCGATTTTGCCCGATTATCTGTTTATGGTCTGCACTTTAGTGCGATGAGTGAAATTAATTGGTGGCTAGTTAGCTGTGCAACACTATCGGCTTTTTTAGGGGCTTTTATTGGTAAAAAGCTTTTGAAAAGAGTCACTATTAATTTAATCCAACAGCTTGTCTCGGCGCTTCTTTTTAGTATCGCTATCGCGTTAATGTTAGGGTTTATTTAGTTTGTAATTTAATGTACAAATTTGATATATTTAATTTCCTTTTTAAACAACTGTTTCATAGATGAACCACAGCATGAAAGAACACGGACATTTCACCCTTTTTCTGCAAGACAATATTATTGTTTCACGCTTTTTTGGTGCATGGAATATTGAGCAAACTCAGCATTATGTTGACCACGTAATTGATATTGCCACAACAATAAACCACTCACCTTGGGCAAGAATTGTAGATATTTCGGCATGGGAAGGCGGTGCCATAGAAACGACTAAACCACTGACGTTGTTGCAACAATGGGCTGAAAAAAACAACTGCAAGCACGTTGTCTTTATTAACCCACCAACACTACCTCAGTTTATGCTCGATAAATACGGTCAGCATTATGGGAACTACAAAACATTTACGAGTATTGATGAGGCAACGGTTTGGGTAAAAAGCACGTTAAACAATGCTATAAAACAGAAAGCATCCTCCGATTAATATCACCTTTAATTAGTACAACATTTACATTTAGGATCAGCCGTTAAGGTAAACGAATTAAATGTCATTTTCCACGCATCAAATATAAGTAGTTGGTTAAGCTGTTTGTGTTGCCCTAATATTAACCTAAACACTTCTGTTGCTTGCAAACTCCCCATAACACCTAACAACGGGCTTAATACCCCTAAGCTACTACAATTTCTAATAGCACTTGGCTTTTCTGGTACTAAACATTGATAGCAAGGCGAGCGCTGTTGACTAAAATCAAAGCTAATAAGTTGTCCTGTACCTTGTATGGCTGCGGCACTCACTAATTTAGTGTGTGCTACTACACACGCTTGATTAATAAAATAACGTGTGTCTATATTGTCGGTACAATCGAGCACAACATCAACGTTAGTTAACTGTTCGGGCAGCGCTATATCAAATACAGATTGTTCAAACGTGGTGATTTTCAACTGAGGGTTAATTAACGTAAGCTTATTTTTTGCGGCAACGACTTTAGCGCTGCGAATATCGGCATCGGTATATAGAATTTGTCGCTGTAGGTTACTACGTTCAACGTTATCATTATCAATAAGTGTGAGTTTTCCAATGCCTGCACTTGCTAGGTATTGGGCGGCAGCACAGCCTAAACCGCCCATACCAACAATTAATACATGCGCGTTCTTAATTGTTACTTGACCAGCCTCACCTATTTCATCAAGCATAATATGACGACTAAAGCGTAAGTATTCTTTATCGGTTAACGACATTTATACGATCTCGCGTACATTAACTCTTACTTTTTTTCTTATCGTTACCGCCAAAGAATATGTCGTATAAAAGCGTTTCGATTCTAAATGCTTCTTTACGATTGCTTCTAGCACTACTTCTTTCTTGTTGCGCAGCGTTAGGCTG
Source organism: Thalassotalea sp. (assembly GCA_049613795.1). Lineage (GTDB taxonomy): Bacteria > Pseudomonadota > Gammaproteobacteria > Enterobacterales > Alteromonadaceae > Thalassotalea_B. The sequence continues at coordinate 3,881 of JBMZCX010000055.1, forward strand.
TCCTATCGACTCATAATACTCACCCGCTTTTGCATTCTGATTTGCTTCTTTCTGTAATTGTTTAGATGACGCGCAACCGCCTAATAGTAGAATAAATAGTAAAGTAATAACGTAATATTTTTGCATTCCATGCTCTCTTTATTAAAGTGAAGTGCTTAACAAATACCATTGCTAAGCGTTATACGTATTTTAACAGTAACTGCTCAAAGTTAGCTACCGCTTGTTCTGGGTTTTCTGCTTCAGTAATGGCAGTAACAACCGCAATACTATCAACATCAGTTGCCAGTACGCTTGGCGCTTTATCTATAGTTATACCGCCAATGGCGATTATAGGAATAGCAGTGTTGGCGGGTTGATTATATTCTCGGTTCAATTCAACCAATCGCTTTAATGTAGCCAAGCCTTGAATTTGGCCTGTCATATTTTTGGTTTTTGTTGGAAAAATAGCGCCAACAGCCAGGTAAGACGGTTGATATGTTAAGGCTTGTAAAAATTCGTAATAACCATGCGTGCTAATACCTAAACGTAAGTCTGCAGCCTTTATTTTTGCTAAATTGGCATCAACAAGATCTTCTTGCCCTAAATGCACACCATAGGCATTATGCTTAACGGCCAGTTGCCAGTAGTCATTAATAAACAAACGTGCTTGATACTGACGACCTAACTCAATCGCACTGATAATTGCTTGCTCTAGTGCCTCACCTGTTAGTGCTTTCTCTCGATATTGAATGGTTTTAATGCCTGCAGATAATAAACGTTTAAGCCAAGCAACCGAGTCAACCACCGGATAAAGCCCTAACGCTTGGGTGTCGGTTTTGGCAAAATCATTAACAAAGCTGTTTTCTGTTATGGCATCGTCATTTGCTTGCCATTCGAGTGTATGTGCAAGCGGTGAATCATCAATCAACACATCAGGAAAGTATGCAGGATCACTCGGCCACTGCCCTTGCCATACCGCCCCATAATTACTTTGCTGCAACGCTGAGGCATGCAGCCCTTGGTTAATATAAGCCTTTGCAATAGTTGCCGCATCTCGCAGTAAATAGCCTTGCGCTAAGCAGGCACTAATCGCTGAAGCATAACTACAGCCCGTGCCATGGGTATGTTGAGTGTCAATTCGTTTGCTTGATAACCAAAAATGATGTTCGCCGTCAGTGCAATAGTCAACACAATAGCCAGCAGCTATGTCTATATGGCCTCCTTTAATAGCAACACTACCAACGCCTAAATCAAGTAGTACTTGTGCCGCATGCCTTAAACATCCCCATGAAAACGCATATACACCCGATAATTTTTGTAGCTCGTTGTTGTTTGGCGTTAATACATCAACTAACGGTAATAGCTTAGTTTTTATTGCCGTTAAAATATCTTCTTCGGTTAAGTGGTCGCCACTTGATGCAATAGCTACTGGGTCGTATACCACAATCGGTGGTTGTTTCCAGCATGCTTTATATTCAGTTAATGCTATGCCAATTTGCTCAACTTGCCTAACATTGGTTAACAAGCCTATTTTTATTACCTGTGCGGGTAACTCTTGCGTTAAAGCGCTTAATTGACTTGCGAGTACTTCGGTACTAACCGAGTTAATTTCCTGCACACCTAATGAGTTTTGAGCCGTTACCGCAGTAATGGCTGTGCACGCCTGCACCCCTAAATTATGTAACGTTTTTATATCGGCTTGAATTCCTGCGCCACCCGTGCAATCTGAGCCTGCAATTGACCAAACAACTGAATCGTTCATTATTATCCTTTTTCGTGATGCCAAAATGGCATCCCCATTATTGGTGTACTCGGTGACGCTGTTTGTCGTTCGGGCATTCTTCCTGCCAAATAACCTTGTCGGCCTGCCTTACAGGCATGTGAAAATGCACTCGCCATTACAATAGGGTCGGTCGCTTGCGCAATAGCTGAGTTTAATAGAATGGCATCATAGCCTAACTCAAATGCTTGTACAGCATGAGACGGTAGCCCCAAGCCTGCATCAATAATTAAGGTGATGTTAGGTAGCCGATGACGAATAGCCGATAAAGCACTTGGGTTAGCCAAACCTTGCCCCGTACCTATGGGCGAACCCCATGGCATAATAACTTCGCAACCACTGTCAACAAGGCGTTGGCATAACACTAAGTCATCAGTACAGTAAGGTAGCACTTTAAAGCCGTCTTTCAGTAAAATATCAGCCGCTGCTACTAGGTTCATAGGGTCAGGCTGTAAATTATATTCATCGGCAATAAGTTCAAGCTTAATCCAATCTGTTTGAAATATTTCACGTGACATTTTCGCTAAATTAACCACTTCTTTAATGCTATGGCAGCCTGCTGTGTTAGGCAATAATGTTACGCCAAGCGATTTAAGCTCTTGCCAAAAAACATTACCACCGTTAGCTTCAGGGCTTTGTCTACGCAATGAAACCGTAACAATTTCACTACCGCTGGCGCTAATAGCAGCTTTCATTATTTCAATAGACGGATACAAAGCACTGCCAATAAGTAAACGGCTTGAAAACGATTGTCCGTATATGCTTAATTTTTCATTCTGATCGGTCATCATTTTATCCGCCAAAGATGGGAGCAACTACATCAACCAAGTCGCCTAATTTAACTTGAGTGAGTGAGTAGTTAGATTTAGCCACAAATTCGCCATTAATAGCCACAGCAAAAGGTTCTGTTGCGCCATATTGTCGTAAAATTTCAGCTAAATTATTGCTTTTAGCGGTAACTGCTTCACCGTTAATATTAACTTGCATGTGTATTCCTAATGTTCAATTCGCGTAATTAATGCGTTATCAAGTGCATTATTGGCCGCACCAAATACTTGCCATTGGTCGGCTTTACTTTCATTTAATGACCCTATTAACAATAAAAGTTGCTGAAGTATGTATGGCGCAAGTAAGTACCCATGACGATATAAGCCATTGACCTGTAAAATATTATTATGAAGCGTAATTTCAGGTTCGTTATCAAGCAAGGTTGGCCTTAGCCCTGTTTGCATGCTAATAATTTCAGCTTCGGCAAAACCAGAATGCACACTGTAAGCTGCCGATAGTAACTCAAGTGCTGAGCGTACACTCATTTTAGCTTCGCTGTTCGACTCAATTTCAGTAGCGCCAATCACATATTGGTTATTCCCTTTTGGTACAATATAAAGAGGATAACGCGGATGCATAATGCGTACGGGTCGTGATAACGTTACTTGCGGTGCCCGTACTCGAACCACTTCACCTCGAACACCACGTAATGTTGCCTTAGGGTTAAGTAACCGATGTTCAGCGCCCATGCCGCGACAGTCAATTATCCAGTCATATTTACCTTGCTGACCACTTTTATGTACTAATGTATTACCATTAATTTTCACAGGACAATGCTCAAATAATTGAATATTACTGTGAATAATTTGCGCTGCGGTTTGCTGGTATAACTGCTGGTTGTCGATGTGCCCTTCTAAAGGAAGATGTAACCCCTGCTGAAAAGTATTCGCTAAATCAGGCTCTAATTCAGCCAAATGTTTCGCATTAATTTCAACAATACTAGCGGCTGTGTGTTGCTTAAGTCGTTGTTTAAAATGCTGCAATGTTGACAGATCTTGAGGATGAGAAAGAATAATACTGCCTTGCTGCCACCACACATTCGTTATACTCAAGGTAGAGAGTAGTTGTGGCCATAATGATAATGACGCTTGCCCCATTGTCATTATATGTGTGCTGGCACTAACAGACTCAGCAACAGGTGCTACCATTGCCGCAGCAATACGCCCAGTACTGTTTTCGTGCAGTAAATCGTCTTTATCAAACAAACTAACTTCACTAACAAGGTTGGTAGGCTGTTTAGCAAGCAGTAAGGCGAGCAACCGCCCTACTAAACCCGCGCCAACAATAGCAATAGTAGACATATTACGCCTTATTTAGCGGTGTGATAAAGTTCACTGCCTTTCTCTTTAAACTCTTGAGATTTTTCTTGCATGCCTTGTTCGCGCTGATCAAATTCTGCTTTTACATCAAGCATCTGAATTTCAATATCACCTTCTTGCTTGGCTGCGTATTCCCTCACTTCTTGGCTAATCTTCATTGAACAAAACTTAGGGCCACACATTGAACAAAAATGAGCCACTTTACCCGATTCTTGCGGTAAGGTTTCGTCATGATATTCTCTTGCACGTTGTGGATCTAACCCTAAGTTAAACTGGTCATGCCAACGAAATTCAAAACGCGCTTTCGACAACGCGTTATCTCGTATTTGCGCACCGGGGTGGCCCTTGGCTAAATCGCCAGCATGTGCAGCAATTTTATAGGTAATGAGTCCTTCTTTAACATCATCTTTATTCGGTAAGCCTAAATGCTCTTTCGGGGTAACATAACAAAGCATCGCACAGCCATACCAGCCAATATTAGCCGCACCAATGCCTGAAGTAATATGGTCATAGCCCGGCGCAATATCCGTAGTTAACGGGCCTAAGGTATAAAATGGAGCTTCTTGGCAATGCTCAAGTTGCTCTTCCATATTTTCTTTGATCATGTGCAACGGCACATGGCCCGGCCCTTCAATCATCACCTGTACGTCGTGTTGCCACGCAATTTTTGTTAATTCACCAAGGGTATGTAGTTCGCTAAACTGCGCTTCGTCGTTTGCGTCGGCAATAGAGCCAGGACGTAAGCCATCACCTAATGAAAACGAGACATCGTACGCTTTACATATTTCGCATATTTCTTCGAAATGAGTATAAAGAAAGTTTTCTTTATGATGCGACAAACACCATTTTGCCATGATAGAGCCACCACGTGAAACGATACCTGTTACTCGTTTGGCCGTCATTGGTACATAACGTAATAATACGCCGGCATGAATAGTGAAGTAATCAACCCCTTGCTCTGCTTGCTCAATTAACGTGTCACGAAAAATTTCCCACGTTAGGTTTTCTGCAACGCCATTTACTTTTTCAAGTGCTTGATAAATAGGTACGGTGCCAATAGGCACTGGCGAATTACGAATAATCCACTCTCGGGTTTCATGAATATAACGCCCTGTAGACAAATCCATTACGGTGTCAGCGCCCCAAAGCGTTGACCATACAAGCTTTTCAACTTCTTCTTCGATTGACGATGACACTGCTGAGTTACCAATATTAGCATTCACTTTAATTAAAAAGTTACGACCAATAATCATAGGTTCCGCTTCAGGGTGGTTAATGTTGGCAGGGATAATTGCACGCCCTTCCGCCACTTCCTTACGAACAAATTCAGGGGTAATTTCTTCAGGAATGCTTGCACCAAAGCTATTACCTTGATGTTGATGGTGCATCATTTCGTCTTTAAATTGCTGACGTTTAAAGTTTTCTCTCAGGGCAATGTATTCCATTTCAGGGGTAACAATACCGCGTCTGGCATAATGCATTTGCGTTACATTTTTGCCCGCTTGCGCGCGACGAACTTTCGGTAAATTTTCAAATCGGATATGTTCAAGCCCTTCATCGGCTAAGCGCTGTTGACTATAACGAGAGCTAATATTGGGTAATGCTTCCGTGTCGTCACGTGCTTCTATCCACGTTTGACGCAATTTTGGCAGGCCTTTTTGCACATCAACGGCTATTTCAGGATCGGTATAAGAGCCAGAAGTATCATAAACACGAATAGGTTCGTTAGGAGACAATATTGGCTCATCTTTTGTGCCGCCAATTAAGGAGTCGGCTAATGAAATTTCTCTCATGCCAACGGTGATCGGATGTAGTTTACCCGTTACATACACTTTTTCTGAATTAGGGAAACTTTGGTTAGCACAGCTATCAAGGAATGCTTGTGCTGCTTGGCGGTTTTCTTTACGAGTAGGTTTAGTCATTATCAGCCTTTCAATTTAAGCGCTATGAATAACCAATTGGCATTATTACATAGCAAAATATAAAAGACGGAGTGTAGATCTCAGGTAGCGTTACTTTTACCTTGTTTCCTTCGCAGATATTAATCTGAATCAGGTTCTACGGATCCCGCTTACGCGATCTCAGCCATATGGCACTCCGACAAGAGGCTAAGATGGTAATATAGAACCCTTAATATTAGCAAGCGTATTTATTCAATAACCTAGATGAATAAAGTATGACTTGCTAAGGTGTGTAAATCTTCCTCAAGCGCTATTGCGCGATTTTTACACGAATTCTATTTTTAGCAATGCGTGTTTCATGTAATGCGGTTAACGCAGCTTTTGCTTCGTCTTCTTTTGGCATAACCACGAAAGCAAACCCTTTAGACTTCCCCGTTACTTGGTCTAACACTAAAGTACATTCGCTCACAGCACCATGCGCTGAAAATAAAATGCGAATTTCTTGTTCTGTAGTTGAGCGGGAGAGGTTGCGAACTAAAAGTTTCATAATGAACCATAAATAATAATTGATGGGTTAATTATCTCATACATTGTCAACAGATGCCTGTTATTCTACTATTCACTTCTTACGCCCGTTACAAATCAGATAGGCACGCTAGATGAGCTCACCCATTAACGAGACTATTTGTCCTCTTTGCCAAAACATGAACTTATGTCAAATAAATCAGGAAGGAGAATGCTGGTGTATGTCTGAAAAAGTACCTCAAGCACTTATTGATAAAGTACCCGTATCATTAAAACAAAAGAGTTGTATTTGCCAAGCCTGTATTAGAAAAAACAATATTAAATTAGCAAAAAGCCTTCCTTGCACATAGTTATTAATAAAACATGCGAGAAAGGCCGTTGGCAATGTATCAAATTACGTTCTAAAACGAGCATTGATCTCAGTTAATATGAAACTTAGATTAATTAAGCTTAAATCGAGCAACAACCTCTGAAAGTTGCTCGCTCCCTACACGTAATTCGGAACCTACATGGGACAACTGCTCAGCGTTAGAAAGCGACTCATCGGTCATCGACGAAAGTTCATTAATACGCAAATTTACTTCTTCCGCAGCTTGTGTTTGCTGCTCAGTTGAGCGGGCAATTTGCGTATTCATATCTAAAATAACCTGCATCAGGCGCTCTATTTCTGTTAATGAGTCATCCGCCTCCGATACACTTTCAACCGTTTTTAACGAGGTTTGTTGACTTGCGGTTACCGCTTGTACCGCTTTTTGCGCGCCAGCCTGTAGTTTTTGAATCATTTGGTCGATTTCGTCTGTACTTTGTCCTGTTCGACTTGCAAGGGTACGTACTTCGTCAGCTACTACAGCAAATCCTCGGCCTTGTTCTCCCGCTCTTGCCGCTTCAATAGCCGCATTCAACGCCAGCAAATTAGTCTGTTCTGCAATACCTCTAATAACATCTAATACTGCACCTATATTTTGACTCTCATTTGCGAGCTCATTAATCACTTCACTCACTGAATCAATTTCAGTTGATAGCTCTTCGATTTCACTAATTGTTGCGGTAACAACAGCTTTACCTTGTGAGGTGTTCTTTTGTGCATCGATAGTCGCTTGTTCTGCAACTTCAGCATTGCTGGTCACTTCACGAATATTAACCGTCATTTGCTCCATCGCTGCAGCAACTTGAGTAGTATTATCGTTTTGTACTTCAATAAACTTCTTACTTGATTCACTTGAATCAGATAATAGCTCCGTTTGCTCTAAAACTTGTGAGGCATTATGAGAAACATCAATTAATGATTCTCTAATTTTTTTAATAAATAAATTAAAATTAAATGACAACGACGATATTTCATCTCTGCCATTGGCATCAAGTTCATGGGTTAAGTCACCATCGCCTTCGGCAACATTGCTCATATGATCCGCCGCTGCTTTTGCTGGGTAACGTATACTTGCGCCAATTAAATAAACGATCAAAGAAATAATACTTGCCACTAAAAATGAAATAAATAAGCTAAGATTACGTTGATAAGCAAAAATTTCATCTATGTTGTCAATATACACACCTGAACCTACAATCCAGTTCCAGTCTGGAATTCCAACTACATACGAAATCTTATCTACAGGCTCGTCAGCACCTGGTTTAGGCCACTTGTAAGGTACAAAGCCTTGACCATTTTGTTCAACAACTTTCACCATATTCAGAAATAGAGGTGTTCCGTCAGGATCTTTATTACTCGATAAATTAACCCCATTAAGTTTTGGTTTAATAGGGTGCATTATCATTGTTGGTTCAAAATCATTAATCCAAACATAATTGGTTTTATCATAACGAAAGCTCGCTAATACACTTTTCGCCTGAGCTTGTGCTTGTTCAGTTGTTAAAGCCCCTGTTTGCTCAAGTTCATGAAAATGCTCAACAACACTAGTGGCACCCTCAACAATTTTTTGAACTTTAACTTGCTGCTGCTCATATAAGGAATGGTATTGACTGTACAGACTCATACTGCTCAAAATAACTAATCCAATAATAAGAGTAATAACTATTATTAGGAGCCTAATCTTTATTGAAAACTGCCTTAACATCGCCATAGGTTTTCCTCATAATTGACGTTACGTTTACACTTAGTTTTTTAATTTTTACAAAAGCGAATGATTTATCACTGAAGTATGACTGAGCTTACTGTTATTGCAAATAATTATTGGGCGTATATCCAATTTGCTTTTTAAACATAAAAATAAATGCAGAGCTCGACTTATACCCTAACATTTGGGCAATATCGCTAATGCTGTCACCTAGTACTAAATGCTTTATCGCTATTTGAATATTCAAACGTTGCCGCCAATCACTATATGTCATCCCCACTTCTAACTTAAAACGACGCGATAATGTGCGTGACGATGCATGAACAAATTTTCCCCAAGCAACTAAATCACTTTTAATAGCAGGGTGTTTTTGCAAACGATCTATTATCAGCTTTAAGCGTTCATCTTTGGGATAAGGGAGCTGTGTATTCACCCAATCAGCCGTACAAATACGATCTCTGATCAAACGTAATAAGCGACCATCACTGCCATCCCAAGGGTAAATTGGCGGAATGTTACTCGCTTCCAACACTAAAGCTCCAATAAAACTATCACCTTGTAGCGTGACACAATGCGCAGGCGCATGTTGGCATTGTTCAGGCGAAAAATAAAAATGCACAAGAACCACATTCGTTTTCGCTATAACTTCATGTTCTTGCCCAGCAGGCACCCAAATGGTTTGATTAGGTGAAGCAATAAGTCGCCCATATTCAGTAATTACCGCGACAATTCCTTGTTGAACATAAAACAGTTGTCCTCGTTGATGTTTACACAAGGGAATGCCTAAATGCGCATTTATCTCTCGCTTGATAACGACCACAGGCAACGCCGATTCGTCTTGTGTAAATATTGCACCATTAATTTCTTTTTCTGTCATATTATCTATAGTTACAAATTAAATAATGATTAGTAACATAAGTGTTAGCGACAAATGGCAAAAATTCAAATAAGCCAATGCCTCTGCTTAATTAAGTGGTTTTTAATTAATATCTAAAGCTCGCTTTATTTAAAGGGCATGTTGGTTAATAAAAGGTTACAAAGATCCAGTTACACATATCAAACTATTACGTAAACTATCTGACTAAGTAGCTTTATATCTAAATTTATTTACAAGAAGAAATTATATGAAAACATTACAACCTACAGCTATCTCTCTGGCTATTTTATTGTCTTTAACCGCATGCCAAAGTACAACAGCGTCATTAACGTCACCCAAGCAAGCTGCCAAAAGTGAACACGTTATTAAAAGCCAATCAGACCAAAGGCAATATAAGCATTTAACGCTAGGGAATGGTTTAAAAGTATTAATGATTTCTGATTCTACCACAGAAAAATCTGCTGCTGCTATGGACATTTCAGTAGGTGCATTTCACTCACCAGTAGGGCGAGAAGGCCTATTACATTTTCTTGAACACATGCTTTTTTTAGGTACCGAGAAATACCCTACGGCTGGTGAATACAATAAATTTTTAGAAAAAAATGGCGGTTCTTCAAATGCCTATACGTCATCGGAAGATACTAATTACTTCTTCGACGTAAAAAACAATGCCTTTGATGAAGCACTTGATCGCTTTGCACAATTTTTTATCGCACCCACCATGGATCGTAATTTCGTTGAACGTGAAAAAAATGCCGTTGACTCTGAATATTCATTAAAAATAAAAGAAGATGGTCGCCGCATTCGCGAGGCTAGCCGTCAAGCTGTAAACGAAGCACATCCCTACAGTAAGTTTAGTGTAGGTAATTTAGACACCCTTGCCGACCGTGAAGGCGACGATGTTTATGATGCACTAATAAAGGTCTATCAAGAACATTATTCTGCTAATCGTATGTCGTTAGTATTACTCAGTAATACTAACTTAAATACCTTAGAAACAATGGTACGCAGTAAATTTTCTGTCGTTAAGAATAATGGTAAAACCAAGCCTGTATTAACACGAGAACTATTAACAGAAAAAGAAAAAGCCACCCGCGTTACCATAGAACCATTACGCGAAATGCGTTTATTAAAGCTAACTTTCCCTATTGCTGACACCCATCAATATAGCAGCAAAAAACCAACAGCGATTATCTCCCATTTATTAGGCCACGAAGGTGAAAACTCCCTATATTCTCGCTTAAATAAGCAAGGGTTAATCGAATCATTATCCGCCTATAATAGCGATTCTGACGCAATGGACACTTTCACCATAAGTGTTCAACTAAGTCCTGAAGGCGTAAAAGATGTTGATGGAATTACCACTGAAATTTTTAAATATATCGACCTTATTAAGCAAAAAGGAGTCACTCAAGCGTATTACGATGAAATAAAAGATATTGCTCAGCTTGATTTTTCCTTTCAAGAAAAAAGCAACCCTATATCAACTGTATCTCAGCTAGCACCAGTGCTACAAAATACACCAGCAAAAAATGTACTAAATACCTATTATCAATACCAAGCATTTGACGCTACGCTAACTCAGCAGTTTTTATCACAACTGTCTCCGTACAATATGCAACAAACATTGGTTGCGCCAAACGTAACAACACAAAAACGCGAACCTTTATACGATGTTAAATATGGTATTACCAAAATACCAACCAATACACTCAAGAAATGGCAACATTCAAAAGCAGACGGTACTATGAAGCTACCAAGCTTAAATCCGTTTATTGCTACAGATACATCAATAAAAACAGCCAATAGTAGTGTAAAACCAGAGCCTATTGTCAAAGAGCCAGGGATCACTTTATGGCACTACCAAGACACTAGCTTTAATATGCCAAAATCAAGCGTATATTTACGAATAGAATCGCCCTTTGCAGGTAACAACGCAGAAAACCGCGCTAAAATTGCCTTAGCAAACCGATTAATTGAAGACAAACTTAATGCTTACGGCTATAACGCAAAATTAGCTGGCCTAAGTTACAGTTTATTTAGTTCAAATAAAGGACTAGGTTATGCAATAAGTGGCTATAACGAAAAACAAATTGAGTTAATTAAAGAAATTAATCAAACCATTACTGCATTCGACATTGAACAAGGAAAATTTTCAATGCTCAAAGAAAGCTTAATTAGAGATTGGAAAAATGCAGCGTTAGATCGCCCAATTAATCAGGTATTTTCTCGTTCACGTAGAGAATTTGGTATGGACCCATTCTCAAATAGCGCGCTAGCAAATGCCTTAGGCCCTGTCGATTTAGCAGAATTAAAAGCCTATATGAATACATTACTAAGTGATGTGTCATTAAAAGTACTTACACACGGTAACAATAGTAAAAATGAGGCCATTGCTATTGCCAACAACCTACGCCAAAGCTTTATTACTGCAACAAATATCGGTGAAGGTTATAAAACAAGCCTACGCACTATGCAACCCAAAGAAAAGCAAACCGTAGAGCTTAACATTGCCCACGATGACTCAGCCATTGTAATAAATTATCCAATGCCAAGTACAATAGAAAACACAGCAGCCACGCAAATGTTAGGCCAAGTGTTAGGTGCCGCATTCTTTAATGAATTACGTACCAAACAACAATTAGGCTATATTGTTGGCGCTTCTGGCGGTAACAGCGAGAATATACCAACAATGAACTTTTATATTCAGTCATCTAAAGTTGGCCCTGTGGAATTAGAAAAGCGCATAAACACCTTTATTCAAGAGCAATACAACGCTATTGCCGCCATGAGTGAAGCCGACTTTACTAAAAACAAAGCCAGTTTATTAACTAACATTAATAAGAAAGATAAAAACTTATTAAGTAAAACATCACGCTTATGGCGCGAGCTTTCAACAGGCTATAATGAATTTAACAAACGTGAGTTAATTTCTAACGCGATTAATGCGCTAACCAAAACCGATTTAGTGAATGCTTACAAAAATATTTTAATGAATGAAGCATCACCTCGCCTCGTTACTCGAAACTTTGGCCAAGCACACCGTAAAGCCAATTACGACAATGCAATCAAAGACAATAGCGTTTGTCGACAAGAGCAATGCTGGCACGCTAAATAGCGTATAGAATAAGCCTGCTTGTCAACCACTTGATAAGCAGGCTTATGTCATTTTGTGACACTATTTATTGCGAATGTTAAAAATGTATACAATTTTACTTGTATTCACTCACAAATACTCACTACACTTTACCTCTTAAATTTAACCCTCTTTAGGATCGAAAATGAGAAAGCTACTCACGCTGACCTTTTACTTATTTAGTGCATTCACTTTTGCAGCTGAACACACGTTATACCAAGTGTCATTCGACAATGCCGCGCATCACGAAGCACAAATATCTGTCACCTTTAGCAATATTCAAACCCCAGTGCTTGAAGTGCAAATGAGCCGTTCGTCTCCTGGCCGATACGCCATGCATGAGTTTGCTAAAAATGTTTACAACGTGAGTGCTGTTAACAGCCAAGGTCAGCCATTAAGCTTTACTCGACCTAACCCTTATCAGTGGCATATAGCTAATCACGACGGCGAAGTGACGCTAACTTACACTTTATTTGGTGACAGAGCCGACGGCACCTATGCACAAATTGATCGCACTCATGCTCATTTAAACATGCCTGCAAGCTTTATGTGGGCCACTAATCATGAAGAACGCCCTATTTCCGTTGAATTTAAGCCATTTAATGTTAATTGGAAGGTCGCAACACAACTGCCACAAGGTAAAAGTAAGTATCACTTTACTGCTCCTAACCTTGCTTACTTCATGGATAGCCCAACCGAGCTAAGTAACCACCAAGTGCGCTCATGGAAAGTGAGCTCTGACGGTAGAACCCAAACTATTAACCTTGCTGTACACCATAATGGCATTGATGAAGACTTAGACAAATTTGCAGAAATGGCCAAGAACGTTGTCGCTGAACAAATTAAAGTGTTTGGTGAACTGCCTCGTTTTGATTATGGCGAATATACTTTTATCGCCTGTTATTTACCGCATGTAAATGGTGACGGTATGGAGCATAGAAATTCAACCATTTTAACCAATACCAATTCATTAGATGAAGCAGAATATAGCCAACTAGGTACACTGTCTCATGAATTTTTTCATGCATGGAATGTTGAACGTATTCGCCCTCAAGAACTAGAGCCATTTAATTATATTGGCGCCAATATGACCCCTAGCTTGTGGTTTGCTGAAGGCTTTACCAGCTATTACGACGACTTACTGATCCGCAGAGCACAAGAAATGTCAGTTGACGAATATCTTGAAACCGCCTCTGCCATTGTTAACCAAGCATACCAAGTACCCGGGCGACTCTATTTTACTCCTGAGGGTGCAAGTCAATTAGCAACATTTACTGACGCAGGCACCTCAATTGATCGAACAAACTTCAGTAATATATTTTTTAGCTACTACATTTACGGCCGTGCACGAGGGTTAGCCTTAGATTTATCAATACGTTCACAGTTTCCAGAAAAATCATTAGATGACTTAATGAAAGCCATGTGGCAAAAATTTGGTAAAAACGAGCAACCTTATACCCGCGACGACTTAAAAAATACGTTAGCCGAAGTGGTTAACGATGAAAAGTTCGCTAACGACTTTTTCAATAAGTACCTTCATGGTCAAGAAACGCCTGATTACCATAAGCTACTGGCAAGTGCAGGCTTAAAGGCCGATCAAATTGACGACACTAGCGCTTATTTAGGCAAAGTCTATTTTAACTTTAGAGGGCAAGACGCTTTGGTTGATAATACCATTCAAGTCAATAGCCCACTTTATAACGCGGGTATTGAGCGTGGTGACCAAATAGTTAAGCTCGGTCGCAGAACTATTCGTTCGCAAGAGTTGTGGAACAAAGCATTAGAGCAATTTAAAGCAGGTGATAGCACCACTATTGAGTATATTCAACGTGGCGAAACCGTGAAAAAACAAATTACCTTTACCGCAGATCCTAAATTGCGTGTAAGCAAATTGGCTGATGATGAATTTACTGAGCAACACAACCAATTTATCAACAGCTGGTTAGGTGAAGAAGAACCTGACGACGCATTAGAAAGCACAGAAACCAACAGCTAACTTTTATAAACTACCTAAGGGCAGGTTTTTCTTGCCCTTTTTTAATCACTATGTAAGATTAAATACAAGTCAATCAATATATTTAATGGATCTATACAAACACAGGATGTAAACCTAATAATAAGCAGATACATAATTCAATGATTATTTCTCCTAGTAACGAAGCAGCCATTAAAGCCAATATCCCTTTCCGTGAATTTTTAATGTTGCAATGTTTACCGCTTCGAAAGTGGGCACTACTCTCCGCTTTTTTCCTCTATGCAATATTTGCACTATTAGATGTTCTTAAACTTCCTGAAGCAGTCTATCAAATATCACTCACGACACGATTTTTTTTAGTCTTTTTACCACTTACAATTCTTAATTATATTTATTGGTTTAAAGCACCTAGATCTATTTTAGATCATAGCTGGTTGCTGCTATTAGTTTACTTAGGAGCAGGTATAAACCATTCGATTATTAACTACTACGTAACAATATATCAATTACCATTTTCGCAACTAGGGCTGGTGCTCATAATGATGTTCGGTTGCTTATTGTTGGTTTTACCTGTAATACCAACACTTATATGCACAATAATAATTTTAAGTGTTTATGGCCTTTCAAGTTATTATTTAGACCGCTCCGCAGAAGGCTTGCTGATTAATCTATTTATTTTATGCTTTCTTACCAGTTTGTACCTTTTAATAAACTGGCTCTGCCAAATGATATTGCTAGATAATTACCGTTTAATAAGACAACTCTATGGAGAATCAATTACTGATGGTTTAACCCAACTTTACAATAAACGTTTTTTTGAAGGGCAGTTAGAAAGGTTAAGTTTACAGAGTAAGAGAGAGTCAACAGACGTTTCTATACTACTTGTTGACATTGACCACTTCAAAAGCATCAACGATCAGCATGGGCACCTTGAAGGCGACAGGATAATGCAAGAAATAGCTCTCGTTTTAAAGAGCCTATGCCGAAGACCGTTTGATTACGCTTGTAGGATTGGGGGGGACGAATTTGCTATTATTTATTACGGTATAACACAAAAGCGCCTTCAGGAAGTAAGTAGCGAACTTCTAAAAAATACAACAACAATCAAACTGAAAAACTCAATGGGAAGTTTGACTAATGTTACCGTATCTGTTGGTGCTGCAACCCAATTAACTCCAGAAGAAACAAATTATGAAGATCTAATTGAACAAGCGGATCAGGCTTTATACCAAGCGAAAGCGAATGGCCGTAATGCTTACGTTATTTCAA
>JBMZCX010000056.1:0-19031 GCA_049613795.1 Thalassotalea sp.
GTGCTTACACTCATGCCGCCAACAATTACCGCAGCTATACCACGATAAAGTTCAGCACCTGCGCCAGGTATTAATAACAACGGCAACATGCCGCAAATACTGGTTAAAGTACTCATTAAAATAGGGCGTAAGCGTAACCTAACGGCTTGTTGTACTGCGTCGTGACGAGACAAGCCCTCTCTCTCACTTACACGAGTTTGATACACCAGTAATATGGCATTGTTAACCACTAAACCAAGTAAAATTATAAAGCCGATCATGGTTAATAAATCGAGCGGTTGAAAAATTACCATATTGGTTAGTTGTAATACGGCAATACCACCTACTGTCGCCAACGGTATTGTTAATACAACCAGCAGGCTGTCTTTAAACGAACGGAATAAGGCTGACATTAATAAATATAGAATAATTAACGCGAGTAAAAAGCTTTGGCTCATGTTGGCTAACGCTTCATTTAATGCTTCGGCTGTTCCGCGGTAGGCGATAGCGCCGTTTTCTGGTAACTGGGCAAGAATGGCAGGCTCAGCTTTTTCTTTAATAATAGCAATGGCTTCTTCTAAGCTAATGTTATCAGGCGGTGTTACTTGTAGTGTGATGGTACGTTTTCTATCTACACGCCTAATTGAACTTGGACCTGCAGTACGTTGTACATCAACTAATTCGCCTACCGGTTGAATACCTGCTTGCGGTGTAAATAGCGGAATAGCTTGTAATTCTTCAGGCGATTCCCAATCACTTGAACGAAGAAAAACATTCAGTCGCTTTTGACCATTAAAAAAGTCGCCAACATATAAACCTGTGCCTAAAGCACGTGAAATTGAAGACACCTGTTGGCGTGTCCAACCAGCTTCCGCTACGCGTCGTTCATTAGGGATCATTCTCAATTCAGGCTCGGCTAATGTTAGCCCCGGTGTTGGTTGAATTTGTGCGCCGGCTAATGCTTGGCTTACTGCACCAAAACCCACTTGGGCGGCTTTTAACAGCTGCTCAACATCGTTGCCTTGAATATCAATATCAATTCTACGTCCGCCCCCTAAATTACCAAATAACTGTTCTTGCGAAGCAAAAGCAATTGTGTCGGGGAAGCCACGTAGCACTTCGCTATTAATTACATTAACAATGCTTTTAATTTCATCAGCGTCAATTGCTCGACCGCCCATAAAGCCAAAATTACCAAAAAAGCCCATCCATGAGTGGTCGATCGCAGGTGATTTTTCACCGTTAAGGTAAGGCAGCAATCGCTCATTTATTTTGTCGCTCATTTCAACACGTGATGCTAAATAACTTTGCCCAGGTGGTGGTAAAATAAAAACGTTAAATGAATTTTGGTTACCTTTAGGCAGGTAATCAATTTTAGGGAACATTAAGTATGAACCCAAGAAAGAAAATAGCATTAGCCCGAATACCCATGCTGCGCGTTTCTTCGGCGACGAGGTAATTTTCATAATGCCTTTAGTAATGTTTTGCCACCAGTGCTGGTGCGGGTCCTCTTCTGCAACATCGGTGAGCAACCGCCGTGCTGCTGTGGGCAATACCGTGATAGCAATGAGTAGGGAGGCAACAATTGCTACTGCAATCGTTATGGCAAGATCTGCAAATAATTGCCCCGACACTTCTTCCAAAAAAGCAATCGGTAAAAATATGGCAACGGTAGTTACTGTGGAAGAAAGTAGTGCGCCCCAGACTTGCGACGTACCAAGCAAAGAGGCGTTCTCAGGTAGTTCTCCTTTTTCACGCAAGCGCACAATATTTTCTAAAACTACTATTGCGGCGTCTAACACCATGCCTACTGCAAAGGCTAAACCTGCCATTGAAATTATATTTAAGGTGCGGCCTGCACTATACATCACCACTAAAGTGATAATTAACGAAATTGGAATAGACAAGGCAACAATAAGTGTGGCGCGAAACTTTCGTAAAAACCACCATAAAACCACAACCGCGAGAAAAATACCGAGTAATAAATTATTTTGAACTAAGCTCATTGAGCGACCAATGTAGATGGTTTCATCGTACATTTGAATCATTTGCAGACCTGCGCGTTTTAAAGGCCCTTCATTTAGCTCTTTCATGGCAGCTTGTAAGCCGTCCATGACCTGAATAACATTTACCCCTTGCTCTGCTTGTGCATTCATCGCAATAGCGGGAGAACCATCTAGAGTTAAAACACCTGTACGGTCAGCGTAGGTAAGCTCAACGGTGGCTACATCTTTCAGTAAAATAGGCTGGCCATCGCGCCAATCAATTACCATGTCTTGTAATTGTTCAACACCGTACTTACCTGAAAAACGTAAGGTATATTTACGGCGGCCAATTTCATTAAAGCCACCTGAAACGTCAGTATTGTTTGATAATGTACTGGCAAGTTGTGGTAAATTTAAGCCTAAATTAGCGGTTTTATAAGGGTCAAACGTAATTCTTAATTCAGAAGGTAAACCACCAAAAGCATTGGTTTGTGAAACACCCGCGACACGCTCAATGCGTGTTTGTACCACTTCTTCAACATAGTCTTGATAACCCGCAATGTCATTGGTATTACCTTCAGTTGGTTTTAAGGCAAACCATGCAATAGCCGTGAAAGTGCTAGCACCACCAACCGAAATAATGGGTTCGGTGGCATCTGGCGGATAGTTGGGTACTTGGTTAAGGGCATTCATTACATCGATTAATGCCCGTTCAAGGTTAATACCTGTACTGTAACGAAGCGTAATACTACCGCTGCCTTGGCTTGAACTCGACTCTAATAGTTCCAAACCTTGTAGGCCTTTCAATACATCTTCTTGTCGTTCAATAATCTCGGCTTCAATTTCTTCGGGAGCGGCGCCACGCCAATTAGTTGATATAACAATTTGTGGCTGGCTGATTTCAGGCGTTAATTGAATCGGTAGCTTGAATAAACTAATCGCGCCAAATAGCGCCACCAATAAAATAGCAACAACAACAGCGGTTGGGTTATTAAGCGATGCTTTGGTTAAAATCATAATTTACCCGAAATGAGTGATTGATTATTATTTTTTATTGTAACGGTCTGTCCTGCTTGTAGTCGTTCAGCACCACGAATTACCAGCTTGTCGCCCGAAGCTAAGTCGCCAATAACTTCAATTAATTCTCCTTCGCTTAGCCCTAAAGTTACGGTTACTTGCTCTGCAATGTTGTCATTGTTAATACGAAATACGGTGGTGCTATTCCTACGTAGTACGATAGCGTCGCGCGGAATGGCTAATGTCACTTTTTTCTCACCATTAGCAACGGCGGCTTGAATATTTAAACCAATAGGCCACTGGCTTTTGCTCATATCTAAACGTACTTCCATTAAATGTGAGCGCGTATCAGCAACAGGAATAATCGCTTTAATAGGAACTTGTGTTTGGCCAAGTGGTGAGCGAATACGCATTGAATCTTTCGCTTTTAAAAACATAAAGGAAGTAAGTGGCGCGAAAACAGCGGCTTCAACATGATTGGTTTCTACTAAACGAATAATCGCGGTGCCACTGTTTACATATTCTCCTTGGTTACTTAATCGTTGAGTTACCATGCCATTAAAAGGAGCTTTTAGCTGACTGTAGCTTAGGTTTTGTTGCGCTTGTGCAACTTTGGCTTTAGCGGCATTGTAATTAGCTTGAGCAATACTCAAATTTGAAATAGTTTGCTCTAATTCTGTTTGCGAAATGAGTTTACGCTTAACTAAGCTTTTTTTACGTTCGATTTCAGATTGCTCAAAAACGAGCTTAGCTTTGTTATTCGCAAGCTTTGCTTTTTCTTCAGCAAGTATCAGCGTTAAGGCGCTATTATCAATGCTCGCAATGACTTGACCTTTTGTTACCACATCACCTAATTCTGCAATATTGGTTAAACGCCCAGACACTTCTACCGCCAGTGCAGAGTTATTACGACTAACAACTGAACCTGATACCCAAGCAACAGGCGATAAAGTTGTTTCAACTACAGCGGCTACATTTACATTGGCGGCTGGGCCTTGTTGTGCAAAGGTGAACATTGAAAAAGAGAGCAATGAACCTGCTAACAGGGCTAAGGAAATAGTTGGAATGAGTTTAGTCATAAAATCCTATCTTATTGGTTAAACTTTTTATTAATGAAATAAGAACGTTTGTTTTGTGAGTTAATTGCAATAGCCTAAGAATTAACTAGTTAACAGTGAAACGTTAATTAAAAAGAATAGCGTAAAAAAGTTACACTATTCTTTTTTGTCTATAATTTGTACCGATTTTTCTGAGCAGTCAACCGTAACGCGCCAGTCGGCTGAATTTTGCCGACAAATGGTAGCGCTAATCTTGGCAGCACTTTTATTGTATAACGCTCATCATTTATTAAGCATTGATTGACTGTTTTCTTCAAGGTTAAATGTACGTAAAAAACGCATTAATACACGTACATTCGCATTTAGTTGATCAGTAATACGATGAGGGAATAATTGATTTAATTGCGCTAATTTATCTGACTTAGTATGCCAAATGTGTCCCCATTGTTTTTCTTTTTTACGTTCACACGCTGAATCGCTATCAAAACAGTCCCATAAGTCGGCATGGTCAGTTTGTGAGTAACCGTCATATCCGTCTTTACCATTTAAAGTGAAGTTAGTTGATTCAATATACGCAATAGGTACGCCAGCACAGGCAAATGGAGCATGATCCGACCATGAGCCAGTTACACCTTTAGGGTAACCTTTGTATTCAGGGTGAATAAGGTATTGTTGTTTCTCGTTAAGTAACTTTTTAGACAAACCAAACAGGGCATCTCTTACATGTGTGTCGCTATTATAGCTGCCTGTAATACCTCGACATTTGTATGGCGTAGTATGTGCGCTATGAACATATAAAAAATCACCGCCTGCAACCGTATCTAAGTTGATCATGGCAACAATATTGTTTAGCGAGCCATTTTCTTTGATTAAATTTTTAACATAATGCTTAGAGCCTAATTTACCCACTTCTTCTGCGCCGAAAGCGATAAAACGCAGGTTATAAGGTAGTGTTTTTAATGCCGCTAAATTTTCTGCCACAGCTAACATAGCTGCAAGCCCTGTTGCATTGTCTATTGCACCGTCAGAGCCAAGTTTTGCCGCCGTTGAGTCAAGGTGAGCCGCTAGTATTAAGGTTTTTTTGTGGCTTTTATTTAAGTCAGCAATTACATTTGCAGACGTTAACTTATTTTTAGCAAAGGTGAATGACTGTACATTAACGCTTAATCCCATTTTTTTAAATTTAGCTTCAATATAGTCAATCGTTTGTTGTTCTTTAGCCGTGCCTGCTTCCCGCGCCCCAATACCTGTTTCAGGATTAGCGAAAGATTGAAGGTAGTGGTTTACCTGTGTATTAATTTTTTCGTTAGTCAGTGTTTCACTGTAAGCCGCATAAGAGGGTAACAATAATGTGAAATAAAGAGAGAATAGGACGGTAGTTCTTGCTGTTAATCGCTTGAGCATAATAGTGTCTATGGTTTACATTGGGAAATAACTCAGTAATGTATACTATACGTAAAAAAAATTCATTAAAGAGTGGCTGTCTTTCGCCACTGTTTTGTAACAAAACTAACGCATTACCTCTAACCACATGGATAAGATAACATCATGAAAAAATTATTATTACTTGGCGCTCTTTTATTGCCCGCAGCTATGGTGTCGGCGCAAAGCTGCCCTGATTATTTAAATGTAACCATGAAGAAATTACATTCATCTGAGCAGGTAAATTTATGTGAACTTGCACAAGACAACCCCGTATTAATTGTTAATACGGCAAGTAATTGCGGCTTTACACCTCATTTTAAAAGCTTAGAAGCCCTTCATAAAGAATATAAAGATCAGGGACTTGTTGTTATCGGTTTCCCATCAAACGACTTTTATCAAGAAGAGGCCGCTGAAAAAAATACAGCAAAAGTATGCTACGTAAATTACGGTGTTACATTTACTATGTTAGCACCTAGCGCAGTGAGAGGGGACGACGCCAACAGTGTTTTTAAATTTTTAGGGGATAAGTCAAGCACACCTAAATGGAATTTTTATAAGTACCTTATTGATGGAAAAGGGAAAAATGTAACGTCGTTTAGCCCAAAAACAAGCCCTGATGATGCTGATTTTGTTAATGCGCTTGAAAACTTGGTAAATAATCAAAGTAAAGGTAGTTAATACTATGCGCTTGCTGTTAATTGTTATCGCTTGTTCCGTACTGTGTTTTGTTCCTAAAGCTTTGGCTGAATTTACCTTGGTGGAACAACCTGACATTAGCGAAAATATGGCAATTAATGTGCAAGCGTTGTGCAAGGTGGCTGACAAAACCCAAGCCTACCTACTCAACCACGCAGACGATGCCTTTGCTGTGCATGCGGGTAAAGGTATTATCCCCGAGCTAACGCTTGAGCGAGTAAAAGCGACATTAGCGTTTATGTGTAAAGTTGAACATAGGCAACAACTTAATCAAACGGGCTTTTTAAAAAAGCATTTTGATTTTTATCGTTGGTATCCTGATAAAAAACAAGCCTCGCTACTTGCGAAAAAAAGTACCAATAAAGTCAAAAGCCGTTTATTAAATGCTATTCCTAAAAATCAATTATTGTTAACCAAGTACTACACTAAATTATTGAATGCCAGTAGCGAGCGTACTGA
The DNA here is from genome assembly GCA_049613795.1 of Thalassotalea sp. Lineage (GTDB taxonomy): Bacteria > Pseudomonadota > Gammaproteobacteria > Enterobacterales > Alteromonadaceae > Thalassotalea_B. The sequence continues at coordinate 6,620 of JBMZCX010000056.1, forward strand.
CCAATATAACCAAGCACTTTACGCATTGCCTAACGATGAACAAGGACTAACACTCGCGCAAGCTGAGCGAAAGCAAGCATCACTTACCCGCTTTAAATATACGCGGCAAGAGATAATTAACGGCGCGTTTCTTAATAATGAACTCGCTCGCCCATTAATTTGGTTAACCGAAGAAGCGCTACACGACGTACTTTTACAAGGCACAGGAGTGGTGAAAGTAGACGGTAAAGTACGTTATTTTAATGTACATAGGAATAATGGTATTGCTTATGACTATGCCATTGGAAAAAGAGAGCAAGCTCGCTATTGGTATTTTGCTGAAGTGCCAAGTGTGCTGGGTTATGGTAAAACGCTTGCTAGTAAAATAGCGCTAATGCCAGAAGTGGCTTTTGCGGGTAATGTAAAAGACCTAGGCTTAGGTAAACTCTTCCTCGTGAACTATGCGGTGAATGGCCAACAACAAGGTCAACTAGGCGTTTTAGCTGATCAAGGAGGGGCATTTGACAATAACTTATTTCAACTCGACTGGTTAAAAGGTAGCTACTACGGTTGGAGCGATTATTATCAAGCCAATAAACACTTACCTGATTATGCCAGCGCATGGCTATTACTTAAAAAGTAGAAGTACGTTCATTATTGATTTAGTGCAGAGGGTTAGTACATTGAATATAGTTAACCTAAGCTCCGCTTAACAAATGTTTCTCTAGCAGCTATTTTTCTTACTTCTGCGTTATATTTCAACTTGTTAAATACTTCTAAAACCAAGTTCAGGTTAGTTAAACGGTAAACCAGCTTACCCACCTCAGTATAAACATTTCTATATGACTCCTTAGGAAATGGTTGAATTTCTTTAATGTTATACCACTTTTGCATGGTATAGGTTAAATAAAACAAACAACTTAATAATAACTATTTGCATTAAGATTTATTGCTGTGTATTATCGCGCCAATTATTTTATTCAATCAAATTTTTACTGGGACTCTCATGTTGAAAAAAACACTAATCGCGTCAGCTCTTGTTGGCTTATTTGCGACAAATAACGCATTTGCGAATGAAGAAACAGATGAATTACGCGCAATAATTGCTAAGCAACAAGAAGTATTGAAGCAGTTAGAAAAACGTTTGAACGAAACTGAAAAACGCATTGAAGCTGCTGAAAGCCAAGCCGAAGTTGCAGCCACTCAAATTGAAGCTACAGCAACGCAAGTTGAAGCGGTATCAAGTGAAGCCTTCTCGTCAACTACGTTAGGTGGTTATGGTGAATTGCATTACAACAATAACGATAATGGTAAAGATATTGATTTTCACCGTTTCGTTTTATTTTTTGGCCATGAGTTCACAAATAAATTACGTTTTTTCTCTGAATTTGAATTAGAGCACTCAATTGCGGGCGAAGGTAAAGTAGGTGAAGTTGAGTTAGAGCAAGCCTACATTGAATATGACTTTAGCGATAAGCTTTCTACTAAAGCAGGTATGTTTTTGATCCCTGTTGGCATTATTAACGAAACGCATGAGCCACCAACGTTCTATGGCGTTGAACGTAATCCGGTTGAAAAAAACATTATTCCAGCCACTTGGTGGGAAGCAGGTGCTGCATTTACTTATAAGCCACAAGGTGGTTTAGCGTTTGATATGGCTATTACTAGCGGCTTAAAATCGCCAATTGATGGTAGCAAAGCGTACAATATTCGAAGCGGTCGTCAAAAAGTGGGTAAAGCAAGTGCCGAAAATTTAGCATACACAGGGCGTGTTAAATATACTGGCGTTCCAGGGCTTGAATTAGCGGCAACTTTACAATACCAACAAGATATTACTCAAGGTGAAGCGGGTGTTGATAAAGCAGGTGCAACATTGTTTGAAGCACATGCTGTTTATCAAGTGGACAAGTTCTCTTTACGTGCATTATACGCCACATGGAATATTGACGGCGCAGAAGCTGAAGCATTAGGTCGTGACGAACAAACAGGTTGGTATGTTGAACCTTCTTATCGTTTCAACGAAAAAATAGGTGCATTCGTTCGTTATGCAGCATACGACAACAGTGCTGGCAGTCAGGCAGATACTGAAAAGAAACAAACTAGCATTGGCATTAATTACTACCTACACGACAATGTAGTATTAAAAGCTGACTGGGAAGACAACAGCGGCGCAGCCGATATGCAAGGCTTTAACTTAGGTGTTGGTTATCAGTTTTAATTGCTAATCTGCAGATAAGCTTGATAAAAGTGAATAGCGTTAACGTTATTCACTTTTTTGTTTTAAAATAGCAGCTGTAATCGATCGCCATTTTAATTAAATTTATTTTATCCCTATTTATTGCGACAAGTTGGATGCACATTAATGAAAATATTGAGTAAAAAAATCTACTGTTTAGCCATCCCTTTTTTATTGTTATTTTCAACTTCTGGCGTTACCAAAGGGGTTTATCAAACCTCCGAGCAGTTTATTAATCAAGTATTTAACGGCGAAAGCCCGAAGGCAAAAATGCTATGGTTAAAAGCAGAAGACAAAGCCGTAATTGCTGAAATCATGAGCCGTAAATATCATCGTATGCGCATACGTTACTGGCAAAAAGGTGATGAAAGCGTTTGGATATTAGATGAAATAGGCAAAGAAAAGCCAATCACTACAGGCATTCATATTAAAGGGCGATCTATCGTTCAGCTTAAAGTACTTACGTTTCGAGAGTCACGCGGCGATGAAGTACGCCATGATTTTTTTACTCGCCAGTTTAAATCGGTTACATTAACGCCCGAACATAATTTAAACCAAACTATTGACGGTATAACTGGCGCTACCATGTCTGTACGAGCATTAACTAAAGTGGCAAAATTAGCCCTTTGGCTCGATCAAAAAATACAACCTTAATAGTGGGGTAAGCTAGGCTGAATGAGTAAACTACGGTGAATAAATCTATCCGCGCACGTATTATTCGCCATTTACGGAAATGGCACCGAAGGCTTGGCATTTGGGCCGCCGCTTTTCTTATTTTTTTGTCAATTACAGGTGTTGCCCTTAATCACACTAACGCTTTTGGCTTAGCACAACAAACCATCACTAACTCTTGGTTATTAGATCATTATGGTATTAACTCGCCAACCAATGTTACGGCTTATCATCAAGGCAATATTATTGTTACCGATCAGTTTATTTGGCTTAATAAACAATTACTTGTTGAAACGAATGACGAAGTGGTCGCTTCAGGCAAATTTCAACAATTTTGGTTGGTATTAACCACTGAAAAATTGATGTTATTTAGTGATAAAGGCGAAATGGTTGATCAAATAGATAAATCATTAGGTTTACCTGAAAATATTACTCATTTGGCAGTTAATGAACATCATCTTAGCGTAAGCACTCCGTCGGGTTTTTACCAAACCAATAGTGATTTTATTGAATGGCAAACAGTCACTTTTATTGTTGAACCAAACTGGTTAGCTGAAACGCCACTTAGTGATAACGATAAAATATCAGTGAATAATCGTTATCGCTCTCAGTTTCTCACATTAGAGCGCATGATTGTTGACGCTCATTCAGGGCGGTTGTTTGGTGATTTTGGTGTTTATTTTATGGATTTAGTCGCCTTTTGCTTAATTTTACTGTCTGCGAGCGGCATTTATATTTGGTTGCGTTATGCACGATCCAAACGGTAATGAAGCTTAATTTATAGAGAAGGGGATATTGTGAAAAATTATCGTTATTGGTTGCTGCTGTCGGTATTATTGAGCCTATTAGTGAGTTGTTCACCAGCAGAACCACCGCGAAGAGAGGTGTTAACGCCTGTTACTCAATCACAACTTAATCAGTTAGCCGACAATTTACACATTGAATACCAAGCATTAAGCAATGTTGAGACTGACTGTCCAGCCAAAGCCGATAAAGATGTTAAGCATTGCTTTAGCGCAATAATAAAAATAACCTCGCCAGTGGATGTATTCGCCAATCAGTGGAATATTCGTTATTCGCAAGTGTACCCAACCTATGCGGCTCACTCAGAGCAGTTGTCGTTAGTGCATACCAATGGTGATATTCAGCAGATAACACCTACGGAAACGTTTAAAGGATTTAAAGCGAATACTCCTGTAACGATTAAACTTTGGGTTGATAATACGGTGATTACTGAGTCAGAAATAATGCCCAATTATTGGATTTCTGCCGAGCAATTAACCTCAGCTGTTATTAAAAGCACAAAAACAACAATAGACGCTGAAACTCAGCTTGAACAACAACCTTATATTAAGTGGTTAACGCCTGTAGAAAAACATATTAAATCTGCTCCTGACGATGTTAACCAATACGCCTCTGCTAATTGGTTATATCAGCATAATGCAGATGTTAACGCTACGACGAAACATTTACCTTTTGCCATTATTCCCACGCCAACATCGCTTATTATTACAGATAACGATAAGCGCTTAGCATTATTAAGTGGTATTAATGTTGTGCTAAATAATGTTGAAATAACAGCCGTTGATGCGGCGCTAGCTCGTTTAAAAAAACTAGGTGTTAACCAAGAAAAAAATGGTACTACACTGTCAATTACGGTTGATAAAACACGTTTAACTACAGCAGAAAGTTACCAATTAAGCATTAATGACCAAGGCATAAACATTATTGCTGCAGACGCTAGCGGCGCCTTTTATGGCGTGCAAAGTTTGGCTGGCTTATTAACCCTTTCAACATTGTCAGTACCCTATGTAGACATTAGCGATCAGCCGCATTATTCGTATCGTGGACAGCATTTAGACGTAGGGCGAAACTTTCATGATAAAGCGATGGTCTTTCGCTTAATTGAGCAAATGGCGGCGTATAAGTTAAATAAATTGCATATGCACTTAGCGGAAGATGAAGGTTGGCGCATTGAACTACCAAGCTTGCCAGAGTTAACCGCCGTTGGTGGTCAGCGTTGTATGTTAATGTCAGATAAACAGTGTTTACAACCGCAATTAGGTGCTGCTGGCGCTAGTGAGCGTGATGGTTATTACACGGCACAAGACTATATCGACATTTTACGTTACGCCAAACGTCATCATATAGAAATTATTCCATCGTTAGATATGCCGGGTCATTCACGTGCGGCAGTTAAAGCTATGGAAGCAAGGTATCAACGTTTTATTGAGCAAGAAAACGCAGTTGAAGCGACGCGTTACTTGTTGTCTGACTTTGCTGATAAAACACAATACTTATCTATTCAAAACTACCGCGACAATACCATTAATGTTTGTATGGAATCAGCTTATGCGTTTGTTGACCAAGTATTAGAGGACCTTATTGCACTGCATCAACAAGCCGACCATCCATTGCGGTTATACCATATTGGCGCTGATGAAACGGCGGGTGCATGGGTAGATTCACCTCAATGCCAAGCGCTAATTAATGACAAAACGAATGAAGTGGTTGACGCTAAACATTTAGGCGCACATTTTATTGAGCGTGTTTCAACTATGATCGCCGCTAAAGGCATTAGTGTTGGTGGTTGGAACGACGGTTTAGGCGAAAGCAACGTTGAACGTATGCCTAAAGATGTGTATTCCTATATTTGGGGAGCTTTGCCGTGGGGTGCTCACCAGCAAGTGAGTGAGCAAGCTCGTAGAGGTTGGCAAGTGGTACTTGCCATACCTGATGTTTTGTATTTCGATTTCCCTTATGAAGTTGACCCGAAAGAACGTGGTTATAACTGGGCGTCGAGAAGAATTGATAGCCGTAATATTTTTAACTTTATGCCTGACAATTTGCCACTTCATGCGGAGTTTCGTGTTGATACCTTAGGTAAGCCTTATGAAATTGACGATACAATACAAAAAAATGAACAAGGTGAAGTGACGCATCAACCGTTACCCGAAAACTTTAACGTTGCTGGTATTCAAGGGCAGCTTTGGAGCGAAACGATACGCAGCGAAAACCAAGCAGAATACATGATTTACCCAAGATTATTAGCGTTTGCTGAAAAGGCATGGCATTCAGCCAATTGGCATGTGCCTTATAATTATAAAGGGGCGCGTTACAATAAAAATACAGCTGTTTTTACAGAAAAACAGCAACAGCTACGTGATAGCCAATGGCAGCTATTTAGCAATACCATCGCGCAAAAAGAGCTGATTAAGCTTGATAAGCAAGGCGTTTTTTATCGTGTACCAACGGTAGGGGCTAAAATAATTAATGAACAACTACATTTAAATAGTTCATTAGTAGGGCTGCCGTTAGAGTATCAAACTGAGAATGGCAAATGGCAACAATACCAATACCCAATAAAAGTTAATTTACCTGTGAAAGTGCGTGCAAGAAGCGCTGATGGTAGTCGAGCAGGGCGAGGTTTGTCGTTACCAAAATAATAGCTAACTAATAGGCAACGATCTAAGGAATAAATAGAAATGCTAAATTTTTCAGAGTCGTGTGAGCGTAATAAAGATCCTATTTTAACGCAATTAATGCCATTGCTAGCCGATTGTACATCGGTGTTAGAGTTAGGTAGCCATTCAGGGCAGCATGCTTTTCACTTTGCTGAACAATTACCTCACTTACATTGGCAATTGTCAGATCAAGCACAAACAGTATCGGCATTAACACACAACCATGAGCAGGCTGAATTAGCCAATGTACGCGCGCCAATAACACTCGATGTGGCCAATAAAGTCGATTGGCCACAGCAAAAATATACTGCGGTTTATAGTGCCAATACCTTACATATTATGTCAGCTGAACATGTTGAGGCGTTATTTAGTCATATCCGTAGTGTGTGTCAGCCAAATACGGTACTTGTGATTTACGGGCCTTTTAATTATCAAGGCAATTACACCAGCCCAAGTAATGAAAAGTTTCAACAATGGCTACAAGCACGAGATAAACGAAGTGGTATTCGCGATTTTGAATGGGTAAATAAATTAGCACAGGCCGCAGGCTTTGTATTTGAAGCCGATATTAACATGCCCGCGAATAACCAATTGTTAGTATGGCGTATGGGGTAAATTTATTGAGTTTGGCTGTAAAAAAGGCATCCGAAGATGCCATTCATTTAACTAGTTCCTTAGATTTTTCTTTAAAAAACCATGCCTTGTAGGTTGAGCTTTAGCTCATCAGTTAGCCTAAGTGTTTAAAGGCCGATATTAACGGTATAAATACCGACCTACTATTTAAAAGGTAATCAGTTATAGTACTTCATTATTGCTTAGCATTTAATAGCACTGGCGCGCCTAGCCCTAATGCAGTTAACCGTGGCAGCTGTGTTTTCGCATCACCTACGATTAAGTAAATCATTTTATCAGGGTGAATATAGCTTTTCGCCAGCGCTTTTAAGTCAGCTAATGTCAGTTTTTCTAATGCTGTTGCGCGCTGTTGAACATAATCAGCCGACAGACCAAATTCACTCATATTTGCTAGTACGTTAAGCTTAGCATTGTGGGTTTCAAAGCGACGTGCATTACTTTTTAAAAAGAAGCCCTTAGTTACGTCTAAATCTTGTTGACTAAATCCCTGCTCATAGTTGTGTAATATGTCTCTGATCAATGCTATTGACTCAAGTGTGGCATTTGCTCTTACGCCACTGCTGATAGTAAAACGGCCATCAAAATTATTACCAGAAAACCCTGAACGAATGCCATAAGTATAGCCTTTTGACTCTCTTAATTGCTGCGTAAGCTGGGACGCGAAGCTACCACCACCTAAGCGATAATTCATTACTTGAGCAGAATAATAGTCAGTATCGGTCGCTTTTAATGCGGGATTACCGATTTGGATCATTGATTGTTTAGCATTAGGTACGTCATAAAAATAAATTTTTGCCTTTTTAGGCATGTCTGGCGCAGTGAATTCAGGAAGCGTTGATGATTTACTTGGCCAGCTAGTCGTTAAGTCACTTAATGACGCGATAACGGCTTGCTGCGAAATGTTACCAACCACATGGAAGTTACTAAGGTTTGGCGATATCGCACGTTGATAATATGCTTTAATATCAGCTAAGGTTAACGCATTTACTGATGCTTCAGTACCTAATGGGTTATTAGCAAGAAAATGGTCATTACCATAGAATAATTTTTCAAACTCCAGCGCAGCAATGGCGTTCGGGTTTGCTGCCATACGTTGAATAGAGTTCATTGTGGCTTGTTTTAATAGCTCAAACTCTGTTTCATCCCAGCGCGGTTGCAACAACATCTCTTTTACGAGCATTATGGTATCGGCATAATTTTTAGCGAGGGTAGTCCCGTTAATTGAAATACTGTTTTTACCCGCAGTAAATCGAATTTGTGCGCCAAGCGTTTTAATCGCGCTCTCAAGTTCTGCACGGGTTTTTGTTTGCGTACCTCGGTTCATTAATTGGGCGGTTAATCTTGCCGCACCAACTTTACTAGGCTCGTCAAATAACATACCGCCAGCAATGTCGACATTAAAACTGACCAGTGGCACTTCCGTATTTTCAATGCCGTAGGTTGTTAAACCATTACTTAGTGTCTGTTGCCATACCGTTGGTGCTGGTATCGCCATGGGTGAATTATCGTATGGTGGCTCTACACTTCGGTCGAAACTAGAAGGCGTGCGTTCGTATCTAGCTACCTGCGAGGCATCGAATTTTTCTTCTGCACCCTCTATAATTTTTTCTTCAACAATCGTAGCGGCTACCGAGTCGGTAAGTGCTAATGCCTTGCTGCCTTTAGGTACAAAGCTGGTCGCAACAAAACGTTGACCTTTAATGTACTTGTTATACACGCGCCAAACGTCGTCAGCGGTAACTGCTAGAATATTTTTAACGTCTTGATTAACAAAACCGGGATCGTTTTTATAAATGTTGTATTGTGCTAATTGAAAACCTTTACCTAAAGCGCTTGAAATACCTCGGTAAAAGCTAGTTTCTTGCTCCGCTTTAATGCGGTTAAGATCGTCTTGAGAAAATTTTTCTTGCTCAAATAAAGCAAATGCTTGGTTAATTGCTGTATTGACGGTGTTAAGGTTTATATTGTTAAATGCAGTTACGCTAAGTGCGGTTTGACCTGCAAGCTCAGAGTCGTAAGCATACATTTGTACATCACTGGTTAATTTTAACTGATCAACAAGTACCTTATTCATTACTGCACTTTTGCCGTCACTTAATAACTCTCTTAATACCTCAAGTGCGTAACTGTCTTGATGGTAAAGCGGAACCGTTGGCCAAGTAATGGTAAGCTGTGGCGCTTTGGCGAAGTTGTCTTCAAAATAGATACGTTTGCTTTTGGCTAGGTTAGCGTCTTGTGCTTGGTTTCTTTCAACAGGCTCGCCTTTTGCTATTTCGTCAAAGTATTTGTGGATCCACGCTTTAGCTTGCTGTTCATCAAAGTCACCAGATACCACTAGCGTAACGTTATTAGGCACATACCAACGATTAAAGAAGTCTTTAACATCCTGTAGTGTCGCGTTTTGTAAATCTTCTAACGAGCCAATAACTTGCCAACTATATGGATGGCCTTCAGGGTATAAATTTTTATCAATAACGTATTGCGTATGGCCGTATGGTCGGTTGTCGTTACTTTGTCGTTTTTCATTTTTAACGACTTGCTTTTCTTTTGCTAGTACCGGCTCTGTTACGGTATTAATAAAGTAGCCAAGCTTGTCGGCTTCTGCCCAAATCATTTTTTCTAACGCATTTTTAGGGACGGTTTGAAAGTAATTCGTACGGTCGCGGCTGGTAGAGCCATTTGCGCCTGAACCACCAATTCTTGCGCTCATTTTGTCTAGGCCACCTTTACCTAAATTTTCTGATTCAAGAAAAAGTAAATGTTCAAATAAATGAGCAAAGCCTGTTCTGCCAGGTAGTTCTCTTGCTGAACCTACGTGAGCAGTTAGTGCAACTGCAACAACAGGGTCTGAACGGTCAATATGAAAAATTACTTGTAAACCATTGTCTAAAGTAAATTTCTCGTAATCAATGTTAATACCATCTTTGGTATCAGTGGTTGTTGTTTTTACTGCGGGTGTAGCTGAGGCTGTAACAGATTGCGAAGTTGACGCTTCTTTTTCGCTACAGCCAATAAGTAACGCACTTGCACAGAGCGTTGTAATTTTGATGAGGTTACGGGTTTTCATTGTTATGTATTCCTTTAGGCACTTGTCTTGGCAAGTTTAAGTGATTATCACGCTTAGTTTGAACCAATTTTAATGTTAACAACAGGTAAATTTAACGGTTACACGATAAACGAGAGATAGTATCGTGGTATGTGATGGTAAATGAGGGCTTTAATAGCTATTTTTCATATTCAATTTTATTACGGCCTGTTTCTTTTGCTCTAAATAATAAGTCATCGGCGCGCTTAACAATATCGTTAGGTTGAATATCGTACGATGCGTTATAGCAAGCAACGCCAAAGCTGGCAGTAAAATTAATTGTGGTTTCATTGTTAATTACTGCAACTTTCGCTATTTCAGCTTGAACAGTCTCCGTTAGCTTAGCTACATATGATAATGTGGTGTTTTGTAAAATAATAGCAAACTCTTCCCCACCAATACGAGCAATTAAGTCTTCATCACGTTTAAAGTGATTTCTGAGCGTTTCCGCTGTTCGTTGTAAACAGATATCACCAATTAAATGTCCATGGGTGTCATTAATTTTTTTAAAAAAGTCTAAATCTAGCAAAATTAAAAACAGTCCTTGATCTTTTTTGAGTGCCAAGTTGAATGCATCATCAAGGAACGTTCGGTAGTGGCGGCGATTGGCTAATTTAGTAAGTTCATCAGTAAGTGATAAATCTTTCAAATTTTGTTGTGCTTCTATTAAACCTATTTCGGTTTCAAGTATTGATACATATTCTTTATTACCGCGTATTCCCGTTAATAGTAAATATAACGAATATGCTAAAAAAGCGTAAGCAAGGATTACTTGATCGGGGTGATATATAAAAATAATTAAAAGGGCTGGTATAAAAAAGGTAATACTTGCCAATTTGCCGTGTATGCGTTCAATACTGAATTGATGAGCAGTAGCAGTACTAATAGCAAAGGTACATATCAACATCATTTGTAGTACGTTAGGTAATTCTGGATGATCAAGCACCCAAGCTAAGCATAACCCCCAACTGAAGCACGATATATATATTGTGGTTAATGTTTTTTTACGCCAAAAATCAATGCCACTATAGCTTTCTGGAGGTGCAGGTAGAGAAAGGCGTATTGCTGCAAGTACGCAAAACAGTATGAATATGAAAACCGTTTGTGAAAAAAACAGCTGGAACATATTGTCGTTAGAGGCGCTAAGTACAAAGCTTAAAATATAAAATATTGGACCTACACGTGCGCGTAAGTGTATATCACCAGCGGCTCGCTTTACGATGTAATGTTGCTTTTCCTCTGGGGTTAACGCCATTTTTTATATTTTATAAAATTGTACTGTAAGCCATAAAGTCACATTAAATTAATTAAAAAGCAATAAAAATAAAGAGGAAAGAATTAAATACAGTTTGTTGAATAACCCTATATAAAAATGCAGAGCAATATTTCGAAATTTATGAGCTAGCAGAAAAATTAATCGATATAGAAGACGCTTTTCAACAGTGGCGCTTTAAGCATAGGTATACTGTACAGCAAATAATAGGAAATAAAATGGGCACAGGTGGCTCATCGGGTGTTGGCTTTTTAAAGAAGGCACTAGATATTAGCTTCTTCCCTGAGTCATTTGAATTAAGAACTTACTTATAAAAATGCCACTCAGCTTTATATAAGTAGAGTGGCATCTTATATTCATTATAACAAAAAGCGTTTAAGCCTCTGCGTCATTCTTTTCCGGGCGTTCTTTCGCTTCACGTACTTTTAATGTACGTTGCTGAAACTCAGAGTCATTTAATTTAGTAATAGCCCCATCAGCATCGTTTGCGGAAATTTCAACAAAACCAAAACCGCGCCTTTTACCTGTTTGTTTATCTTTCATCAATCTTACTGAGTGAACTTGACCATGCTCGGCAAATAAAGCTCTTACTGAACCTTCATTTGCTCGATAAGGTAAATTACCTACATAAAGCGTTTTAACTTCAACCGAGGTAGAAGCGCTAGATACTTTATTAAAGAACAAAGGAAAAATTATTGCACTAACAAATGCAATTACGGAAACTATTAATGGCGTAAGCTCAACTTGCGTTGCTGTAAAATAAGCAACAATAGCAAGTACAAAAGCAACACCGAATGTTAAAAGTAGAGAAGAATTCATACGGAATACCTAAATTATTATTTTAAAAATCAAAAAAACTGCGAATTCTATGTTACCCAGCTTTCAATAATGTGCAAGTCTAAGTGTAAAAAATAATCATATAGTCTCAATCCTTCTTATATAAGTAGGGAATTTATAAATGATGGTAGATAGGTAGTACCTACATTTACGGAGAAATAGATAATAAAGCAGATAAAAAGCCTATATAAACCGCACTTTGTATGAAATAAAAGCGAACAAACCAATAAAGC
>JBMZCX010000057.1:0-18942 GCA_049613795.1 Thalassotalea sp.
GCAATACCTGCTGCCCAATTGTGTGTTGATTTATTAACTGACATATCTTTGCTCCTATTGGCGAGAAATGTTGTTAATATGAAACTAGCAAGCTTGACATAATATGTCAAGCTTGCTGTGTTGGCACATAATCAAATAAAAAATAAATTAATCATCAAATTTATCTGTAAGCTTCCTGCTTTCTAGTTTTATGGCTAGAGGGCGTAAGATACCTTCCGATATTATTGCTGCATATAATAAAATTAAGATATTAACAGCGTAAGCGGCATGAAAATCAGCATCACTTTCTATAAACTTATAATTTCCGTGAATAGAAATAGATCCTACTAGTAGTGCAATCAATGCTCCTCCATACATAAAGAACACCTGTTTCTTAAGTATTGTTGATAAAAATTCAGTTGCGGGAGAAGGAGTTATTTCATTAGCAAACAAGTACCTTAGCCCCTTTATTGATTGTAGTAGACCATGTGATCCAAAAGCGATAACAGTACTCGCATACATAAATAGTATGAGAAACAGAGCGCCGTATAAGTCGGCAAACATCTTTAATTCCCCACCTAATAAAAACAACATAATAATGGCGCCACAAACGACCAATAAGGCAAGCAAACTTTGCATAATATTTCTCCTTTTCCAATTAACATCGAGGGTTGAGGAAACAATAAAAAGTTCTTTCGGTGAAATATTAAATGCAGCAGCTAATGCTAATTGTGTTTCAGCTGAACTGTTACCATCTTTTTCTGCGCGTTGAATGGTGCGTAAGCTTAAGCCTGATGCTTTAGCTAATAATTCTTGCGACCAGCCATTGTCGGCTCGAAAAGACTTTACTCGCTCAGGCGATAAATTAGTTGATTGGTATTGCACGTATAACTCCTAAAGAACGATTTTGTTTCGTTGGAAAATATGCCTTGGATAAAGGCTAATTACGAGAAAAGCCTTACGCCATTATAGCGACAATATTACGACAGGCGCTATTGTATCAAGCTTAAAGAGGATTCTTTGTTATCAGGTAAAACGAAAAATGCCAGCTAATTTACTTAGCTGGCATTTTAAATTTGATTATATCTGGTGTAAAAAACTTAAAAGCTGGGTAGTAAGCCTGCTGGCATTAAACTATTTAACTCGCCTTCGGCAATAATGCCTGAAGCTTCGGCAATATCAGGAGCGAAGTATCTATCTTTATCATAAAAAGTAACGTATTCACGTAAAATAGCTTTCGCTTGCTCTATTTTATCGGCGCCTTTAAGTGGCGCTCTAAAATCTAACCCTTGTGCTGCCGCTAAATATTCTACCGCTAAAACACCTGTCGTGTTTTCTGCCATATCAGCCAAACGACGACCAGCAAAGGCAGCCATAGACACGTGGTCTTCTTGGTTAGCAGATGTTGGTAAGCTATCAACCGAGGCAGGGTGCGCTAAGGTTTTATTTTCTGAAGCTAAAGCAGCTGAGGTAACTTGTGCGATCATAAAGCCTGAATTAACACCGCCGTTGTCTACAAGAAATGCGGGTAATTTACTTAAGCTGGCATCAATTAATAATGCCATTCTACGCTCAGATAAAGATCCTATTTCGGCAATGGCTAATGCTAAGTTATCTGCCGCCATTGCTACAGGCTCAGCATGAAAATTACCCGCTGAAATAAAGTCACCTTCATTGGCAAATACAAGCGGGTTGTCGGTAACGCCGTTCGCTTCAACATGTAATACTTCTGCAGCTTGGCGAATTTGTGTTAAACATGCGCCCATTACTTGTGGTTGGCAACGAAGTGAATAAGGGTCTTGTACTTTTTCACAGTCAACATGCGATGATCCTATTTCAGAGCTATCTTCTAAAATAGTACGATAGGCCATTGCTGCATCTATTTGACCTTTTTGACCGCGTACTTGATGCACTCGGTCGTCAAATGGTGCGCGGCTACCTAATGCAGCCTCAACAGACATTGAACCAATAGTTACGCCTGCAGCAAATAAGTCTTCAGCATAAAATAAGCCTTCTAAAGCAAATGCAGTAGAAGCTTGTGTGCCATTTAATAGTGCTAAACCTTCTTTTGCAGCCAAGGTAATGGGTTCAAGCCCTGCTATTTTTAAGCCGTCAATGGCTGGAATAACTTCGTCGTTGTATGACATTTCACCTTCACCGAGCAAAGGCAATACCATGTGAGAAAGTGGTGCTAAATCGCCAGAAGCACCAACGGAGCCTTTTTTAGGCACACAAGGATAAACCTCTGCGTTAAGCAAAGCGATAAGTGCTTGAATAACCTTTAAGCGAATACCTGAAAAGCCACGAGAAAGTGAGTTAATTTTTAATACCATCATTAAACGTACGGTGGCGTCTTCCATGTATTCGCCAAAGCCTGCTGAATGCGACAGCACAATTGAGCGTTGTAATAGCTCTAATTCTTCATCTTTAATACGCGTGCTGGCAAGTAAGCCAAAGCCCGTATTAATGCCATAAACGACTTGGTTCTTTTTAATAACGTCTTGTACTGCGTCAGCACTTTTATTAATGTCGTTAAATGCACTTTCATCAAGTGAGTATTCAATGCCGTCAAATTTGGTTACTGCGCGTAGCTGAGCTAAGGTTAACTGCCCGGGTAAGATATTTAATTTATTGATAATACTCATTATTTGTTTCCTTTTCTGCCATTAGCACCGTCGATCATTGGTAGGTCTAGCCCTTGCTCTTTTGCGCAATTAATTGCAATGTCATAACCTGCATCGGCATGGCGCATAACGCCTGTGCCCGGATCATTCCACAATACACGTGAGATACGCTGCTCAGCGGCGTCAGTACCGTCGGCAACAATTACAACGCCAGAATGTTGGCTAAAGCCCATACCTACGCCACCACCATGATGTAAGCTTACCCAAGTTGCACCACCAGAGGTTGATAATAAGGCATTAAGTAAAGGCCAATCAGACACAGCATCAGAGCCGTCTTTCATGCTTTCTGTTTCACGGTTAGGTGACGCAACAGAGCCTGAGTCTAAATGATCTCGACCAATAACAACGGGCGCTGAAAGTTCGCCATTCTTAACCATTTCATTAAACGCTACAGCTAAACGAGCGCGGTCTTTTAATCCTACCCAGCAAATACGAGCAGGTAGCCCTTGAAAGGCAATACGTTCACGTGCCATATCTAACCAATTATGAAGATGTGGGTTATCAGGAATTAACTCTTTAACTTTGGCATCTGTTTTATAAATGTCTTCAGGATCACCCGACAGTGCTACCCAGCGGAATGGTCCAATACCTTCACAAAATAACGGACGAACATAAGCGGGCACAAAGCCTGGGAAGTCAAACGCGTTAGTGACGCCTTCTTCTAATGCCATTTGACGAATGTTATTACCGTAATCGGTAGTCGCAGCACCAGCGCTTTGTAAATCAAGCATAGCTTGTACTTGCACCGCCATTGATTGTTTAGCCGCTTTAACTACGCCAGCTTCGTCTGTTAAACGCATTGCTGCGGCGTGTTCCATCGTCCAGCCTTGTGGCAAATATCCATTTAATGGGTCGTGGGCTGAGGTTTGATCAGTAACAACATCAGGTGTAATACCGCGTTTAACTAATTCAGGAAATACATCGGCAGCATTACCTAAAAGGCCAACAGATACAGGTTCACCATTTTCGTTTGCTTCATTAATTATGGCTAATGCATCATCAAGTGTTTTTGCTTTTTTGTCGACATAGCGGGTGTTGATACGAAAATCGATGCGAGACTCGTCACATTCAACCACTAATGCTGAAAAACCAGCCATAGTAGCAGCAAGCGGCTGTGCTCCACCCATGCCGCCTAAACCACCAGTAAGTACCCACTTACCTTTGGCGCTACCGCCAAAATGTTGTTTAGCCATTGCGACAAACGTTTCGTAGGTACCTTGCACAATACCTTGGGAGCCAATGTAAATCCAAGAGCCTGCGGTCATTTGGCCGTACATCATTAAGCCTTGCTTATCTAGCTCGTTAAAATGCTCCCAATTGGCCCAATTAGGCACAAGGTTTGAGTTAGCGATTAGTACGCGAGGTGCGTTTTCATGCGTCTTAAACACGCCTACTGGCTTACCTGACTGCACTAATAAGGTTTCATCGTCTTCTAAGCGATCAAGTGTTTCTACAATTTTGTCATAACATTCCCAATCGCGGGCTGCGCGGCCAATACCGCCATAAACAACAAGCGACTGTGGATGCTCGGCAACTTCTTCGTCAAGGTTGTTCATTAACATGCGCTTAGCTGCTTCTGTTAACCAGCTTTTTGCGGTTATTTGGCTGCCACGCGCGGCACGAATTTTTCTGCTTTCATCAATACGATTATTAATAGTCATGGTTATTCCTAACTAATGATTAAAATACTAAGTGGCTGCCCAAGCGGTATTTATTGCCTGGAGAGGTTAAAATGGCAACGCTAACAACACCTTGGGTTGACCAAGTGCGGCGTTTTACTTGTAAGCAAGGTTGTTGAATACTAATCGTGAGCAAATGGCAAATTTGCTCAGTTGCCAATACCGCCTCAATCTCATGTGTAGCTTCAGTAAGCGGTGCTTCATGCGATAAGTACTCGTGCGGAGTAATGGTGGTAAAGTCTTGCGTTAAATATTCAGGCACTAATTTACTGTTTACATAACGCTGTTCTAATTGAATAGGTTCGTTATTTTCAAAATGTAAAATTTCAGAATAAAATACTGACTGATTAGCGCCAAGATTAAGTAATATGGCTAACTCTTCTGTTAAGCTAACGCTTTTTAAAAGTAGCTGTTGCGAATGGTGTTGATGACCACGTTCGGTAATTTCATCGGCAATATTTCTAATTTCTAATAATGACGATTGTGATTTAAATTCGGCAACAAAAGTTCCCGCGCCTTGTGTGCGAACTAATAAACCTTGTTCGGTGAGTTCTTGCAGAGCACGCCTTGCGGTCATACGGCTGACTGAGAAAAACTCAGCAAGCTCATTTTCAGAGGGAACTTTACTATGCTGTAGCCATTGGCCTGATTCAATTTTTTCACAAATGTGTTGCTTAATAATAGCAAACTTGCTGATTTTACTCTTTTGTGGAGAGTTCATTTACTGCCCTAACTATTGAGTGAAAGAATTCATGTATATACAATCTCATGAATACTGTAAAAGATCAATGGTTGTATATACAACTATTGATCTTTTTGCTACTCTACTAAATTAATTCTGTTTCATTACTGAGGTTCTTTATGGCTGCTGATCATCAATGGCAATCGCTTTTCATCAACGTTAACTTAGCAACTATGGCAGCAGACTCCGATGAATATGGAAAAATAGAAAAGGCGGCATTAGCCATTGCCGAAGGAAAGATTGCTTGGCTAGGAAAAATGGTCGATCTTCCTGAATATCATGCAGAATCAGTAAACATTATCGATGGTAAAGGGCAGTGGCTAACACCTGGCCTTATCGATTGTCATACCCATATTATTTATGGTGGAAACCGTGCTAATGAATTTGAAATGCGTTTACAGGGAAAAAGTTACCAAGAAATTGCTAATGCCGGTGGTGGTATTGTCTCTACGGTGTCAGCGACAAGAGCAGCAAGTGAACAAATGCTTTTTGACAGTGCTTTGCCGCGTTTAACGGCATTACACCAACAAGGCGTAACAACTGTTGAAATAAAGTCGGGCTATGGGTTAGATACTGAAAATGAAATAAAAATGCTGAAGGTAGCAGGGCAGTTAGCGCAAAGTTTACCTGTAACCGTTCAGCGAACTTTTTTAGGGGCGCACGCATTACCTGTTGAATATAAAGATAACGC
Source organism: Thalassotalea sp. (assembly GCA_049613795.1). Taxonomy (GTDB): domain Bacteria; phylum Pseudomonadota; class Gammaproteobacteria; order Enterobacterales; family Alteromonadaceae; genus Thalassotalea_B. Next base: position 5,776 of record JBMZCX010000057.1, read on the forward strand.
TGAAGGTTATGTCGATTTAGTATGTAATGAAATGATCCCACAAGTTGCTAAAGACAAGTTAGCAGATGCTGTTGACGTATTCTGTGAAGGTATCGGCTTTAGTACCGCGCAAACGGAGCGTGTTTTTCAAGCGGCTGCGTTACACAACTTACCGATTAAAGTGCATGCTGAGCAATTATCAAACTTAGGTGGCACAGCGTTAGCAGCAAAATACAAAGCCCTTTCTTCAGATCATATTGAATTTTTAGATGAAGCTGGCGTGCAGGCGATGAAAAATGTTGAAATGACAGCGGTATTATTGCCTGGCGCCTTTTATTTTTTACGTGAAACACAATTGCCACCAATTGAGTTATTAAGAGAGCACAATGTTGCGATAGCAATAGCAACAGATGCTAACCCGGGTTCGTCACCTATTACTAATATTCAACTTATGTTGAATATGGCATGCACATTATTTCGTTTAACCCCGGCGGAAGCTTTAGCTGGTGTTACGCGAAATGGGGCTAAAGCACTTGGCTTAGCAGATAAAAAAGGGCAATTGGGCATCGGCTTTGACGCTGATATTGCCATGTGGAATATTAGTCAGCCCGCTGAATTATGTTATCAATTTGGCGTAAATCCGTTAACTCAACTTTATTGTGCGGGTGAGCAAGCGTTGTAAGGACAATCTGTTTCGATACAACTGTACAAAAGTCGTATACTTTATTAATCTGACGCAATAGCTGAGATACCTCAGCATTAGTAGATTTTAGGTAGGCTATGAATAAAGCGACTCAATACTCCCCTCTATCCAAGCACTTTTCAACGCTGTTTGTAAGTTTGCTTGTCTTGCTTTTTTCATGGCCAGCACATGCAACGGTTAATCATTTTTTTATTGAGCATAATTTTGCACTTACTTTAGGGATGGTCATTCCTGTTTTGCTAGTGTTGGCATTACTGAAGCCCATTGCTCCTATCGCCATTCGTTACCCTTTTATTTTATCTATAGCATTAATGGTAAAGCTTTATGCCTTACATTATTTGTCAGAAAATCAAACGAATGTATTGCTACTTAGTGCAGGGGCTTTTATTAGCGCTATTTTACTGGCAACCGTCATTGAAAAAATATCGGGCAAAAAACAACGGCTATTTGCAACCTTAGTGGGTGTGCTTTATATGCTATTTGTGGCCGTAATATTATTAGCTAATGGGGTCAGCGTTGACATAATGTGGCTAGGAGCTTCTGTTTTTATTTTGCTAGCTGCTGCTGTTGGTTATTTTATGTTAAAAAACAGCCTGTTGATACATTGGAAGCAAGAGCTTTTTCTGTGGGCTCTCGTTGTGCTTTATAGTATTTCTGTTTATTTATGGTTGATAAATAAAATACCAGAACTATGGCAAGTCGCTACTGCTGTTATTATTTATTTGTTATTTGTGGCGAACTATTGTCGAAATATTGTAAGGCAAGACCTAGTACACATGCCCTCTTCATCAGACAACCACACAGCCCAAAAAAATGAAGAAAACATTTTAGATCCGATAACTAATTTACCTAGTTATCACCATGCGTTAAGCCGTTTATGTCAGTATAATAATAAGAAAAATTCGCTTGCTATTATTGTCTTTAAGCCGATTAACTTTGCCCAAATGAATAAAGTACTTGGCCATCATAATTCAGACATACTACTGCTTCAATTGGCCTATTGTTTACAGAAGGAACTCGCATCGAATGAGTTATTAGTTAACTTCAGCACAGAAGAGTCACCTACTCGCTTAGCTCGTACACAAGGATTGGACTTTGTTGTGGCACTTAATAGCGCTGAGAGTCAGCATCCCGCTAAGCTACTTGTAGAACAACTTTGTCAGCAACTAAAATTAGCCGTACCTAAAGCAATGAGTTTTAAAAGTTTTTCATTAAATTTTGAATTGAAATTTGGTGTCGCTTTTGCCGATGAGCATCAGAATAACCTTGAGCAAACTATTGCATTTGCTGGTGATGCTTTATTGGAGGCGGAACAAGGACATCAACTTGTTAGCTACTTTGCTCAAGAAGCAACACTTTATACTGAAGAAAAGTTATTAGTGATGGAGCAACTTAAACAAGACGTATTAAGTAATGAGCTTAGATGGTTAGTTAAACCTCAAATTTCGCTATGCGAAAGTCGTTTAATTGGTTTTGAGCTGTTTACTGACTGGCGTTCAAGTAATGGTAATAAGCTTGATGTTAATGAATTTATTGAGTTAGCTGAATACAGCGGTGATATTTATGCATTAACTCGTCAGATTATTGAACAAGCATGTCAATTGATAAGTTTATTGCACCGAGAAAATTTTCATATCCAAGTCAGTATTAATTTATCAAGTAAAGCGGTATTAGAGCCTGAACTTAGTGAGTTTATAGAGCAAATATCTGATAAATATCAAACGGCATTAAGGTATTTAGTGATTGAAATAGATGAAACGTTGCTGTTTGATGGAGATAATAAGGCTAAAAAAATGATTGATCAGTTAAAATCAATTGGCGTACTTGTTTCAATTAATAATTTTTCAGGGAGTTACGAAGCATTAAAGTACTTACGTCGCCTATCAATTGATCAAGTTAAAGTAGATTGTAGCCACTTAATTGGTTCTTTTCACACCAACCACTCAGAAAAAATTATCATTAACGCATTGATTAGCTTAATACGTACAATGAAAATACCACTTATTGCATCAGGCATTAATAATAGTGAAATTAAGGGCACTTATCTCGATATTGGTGGTGATATTGGGCAAGGCAGTTTAATTAATGATGGCATTTGTGTAAATGAGGCGAAAGCATGGACGGAACAATGGCTTTCACAGCAAATAAGCCCTCATTAAGCAATGATTAATATGACCTGATTAATGTTGCTATTTATTGTTCTTAGGGCTGAATAACCCTACTCAATATCTAATGGTTCGGGCGATAAAATAATGCCAGTGTTATCAGCATAAATGTGGTCATCAGGCAAAAAGGTGACGCCACCAAAGTTTATAGCAACATGATTATCTCCGCTATTTTCGTCACTTGCACCTACAGGAATTGAGACTAAGCCTTGAATACCTATTTCTAAATCTTCGAGCATGTCAACGTCACGCACGCTACCATAACAAACAATACCTTCCCAACCATTATTGGCGGCTGTTTGCGCTATAGGGTTATCAATTAATGCTCGGCGAGTTGAGCCGCCACCATCAATGACCATCACTTTGCCTGTGCCGTTAGTTTCAGCAAGCTGAATAATTAAGCCATTACTTTCAAAGCATTTAATAGTAACTACTTGACCGCCAAAAGAGTTTCGCCCACCATAATTACAAAAAATAGGCTCAACGACATCAATTAAGTCAGCATAAATATTACAGAGTTCAGAAGTGTTGTATTCCATTAGAATTATCCTATAGCTACGTGGTAATTACTTGATAGACCGAGTAATACCAGTATAGCGTGACTACTTAGTGAATAAAATAGAAAAGCATAAAGTTTGACCGATACTCGCCAATATTTCCTTAAGTGTTTTAATTCACTTAGTTGGCCATAAATTTATTTGCTTTACACTCACAAAAATGAAATTCGTGACTATACTCACAGAGAGCATATTCATTTTAAATTAGTAGGGTCATATATAGATGTTAATTAAACACAAGCTTATCGCCAATACAGGGATATTAGTTGTAGCGTTGCTGTTTATGCTGGGATTGCTAAACTATTCAGTAGGTTCACTCGGAATCGATGTTGATACTACCCGTGTTATCGGTAAATTCGAAGCCGATGTATTACAGTTGCGGCGACATGAAAAGGACTTTTTAGCGCGTAAAGACTTAAAGTATTTCGACAAATTTCAAAGTACAATAAAAGATATCAATCACGATTTGTCATTATTGGAAACGGCGTTTAATGGTTACGAACAAGAAATTAATGACATTACACGATTACAGCGCGTTGTCACTGACTATTCTGCACTGTTTAGTAAAGTTGTCACACAGCAAAAACAAATAGGTTTAAATCCTAAAGATGCACTTTATGGAAAGCTTAGGGCGGCGGTACAAGATATTGAGACGCTTTTAGGTGACAAAAATGCGTTGCTACTGAGTAATATTTTACAATTAAGACGTAATGAAAAAGATTTTATGTTGCGCCTTGATTTAAAGTACTTAGCTAAGTGGCAAAATAACGCAGCGATATTTATCGATAATGTTAATTCCGCACAGCTAATTTCAAATGAAAAATCTCAAATAGTTAATAAAATCTCTACTTATCAAACGTCGTTTGAGGCTTTAGTGAAAGCACAGCAGTCAATGGGATTAGACTCTAATTCGGGTTTATTGAAAGAAATGCGTGCTATTGTGCATACCGTTGATGAGTTGACCGAGCGCCTACTAGCAAGCTCTAAGAATAAAATTGAAGAGCATACTTTCTTTATTGATACTATTTCCTATGCGACTTCCATTGCTATTTTACTTGTTGCGCTAGCCTTTGCTGCGTATGTTAGCCGTAGTATTTTACAAGGTATTACTCTACTTCAAAATACAATGAATGAAGTGTCTACAACAAAAGATTTGTCATTGTTAGCTAAATCAACTTCCACCGATGAGCTAGGTGAAATGGCAGGTGTTTTTAATAGCATGATCACCAGTTTTAAAAACTTAATTGTTGAAGTGAATCACTCGGTTGATACTGTTGATGAAGCGACGCAGAATTTATCGGAAAATATTCATAAAGCCAATGAAGGTGTCGACTCACAAGTTCAACAAACAGATTTAGTCGCTACAGCGGTTACTGAAATGGTAGCAACAGTTGATGAAATTGCTAAGAATACACAATCTGCGGCAGCTAAAGCGGATACAACTAATCAAAATGCGATTAAAGGAAAAGAGGGCGTTGATGCGACAATTAATCAAATAGATGAGCTTTCTAGCAAGCTTCTTGATTCTGAAAATGTAGTGCAAGCACTTGCTAAAGATTCAGATACTATTGGTTCAGTATTGGATGTTATTCGCGGCATTGCTGAACAAACTAATTTACTCGCGTTGAATGCGGCTATTGAGGCAGCTCGTGCTGGTGAACAAGGCCGAGGTTTTGCTGTAGTTGCTGACGAAGTACGTACCTTAGCGAGTAGAACGCAAGATTCAACGCAAGAAATAGAGGCGATAATTAGCTCACTTCAATCGCGTACTAAAGAAATTGTGTCGCATATGGCGTTATGTCGAACGCAAGGTCAAGAAAGTGCCGATCAGGCAGCAACAGCTGGCGCTATGCTTGAAGAAATTACGCAAGATGTTTCTACCATTATGGATATGAATACCGCTATTGCGGCAGCAATACAACAGCAAAGCACAGTGGCGTCAGAAGTTAATCAGCATGTGGTTATGATACGAGATGTCGCTGAGGAAGCTGGACAAGCGGCACAACAAAATTCACAAATGAGTGAAGAACTGTCTCAACAAGCTCAAGTATTAAATAAAGAGGTGAATCAATTTAAAGTGTAGCGGATTAATATTGGTACATTGAGTGAATTAGATGTGTCTAGAAATATAAACGTAGTGCAATTATGCACTACGTTTTTTGTTTTAGGGGGTTAATTTCCGCTAAAACTTATAAAATAAAGCGGCTTAAATCTTCATCTTGAATAACATCGCCAAGAATATTATTAACAAAGGCTTCATCAATTATTATTTCTTCGCCTGCACGATCATTCGCAGTATAAGAAATTTCTTCAGTAAGTTTTTCTAACATGGTATGCAAACGTCGAGCGCCAATGTTTTCGGTTGTTTCATTTACTTGCCAAGCAGCATTAGCAATGGCTTTAATGCCTTCTTCACTAAATGAAATATGAAAATTTTCAGTGGCAAGCAAAGCAATATATTGTTCGGTTAACGATGCACTTGGCTCGGTTAAAATGCGAACAAAATCATCGGTGGTTAACGCTTTTAGTTCCACGCGTATTGGCAAGCGACCTTGTAATTCAGGAATAAGATCTGACGGCTTCGCCATTTGAAATGCACCAGAAGCAATAAACAATATATGATCAGTTTTTACCATGCCGTGTTTAGTACTAACAGTAGAGCCTTCAATTAATGGTAGTAAATCGCGCTGTACACCTTCCCTTGAAACGTCAGGACCTGAGCTTTCGCCCCGCTTACAAATTTTGTCAATTTCATCAATAAAAACAATGCCGTTTTGCTCAACTGATTCAAGCGCTTTCAGCTTAACGTCTTCAGGGTTAACTATTTTAGCGGCTTCTTCTTCTTGAAGCGCTTTAAAGGCGTCTTTGATCTTTAGTTTACGTTTTGTTGTTTTTTCGCTTGATAGGTTTTGAAACATATTTTGTAGCTGTGATGTCATGTCTTCCATCCCAGGAGGCGCCATGATCTCAACACCCATTGGTGTTGCTGCTAAATCAATTTCAACTTCTTTATCGTCTAACTGGCCTTCACGTAATTTTTTACGAAAAACTTGGCGCGTACTGCTGTTATCTGATTTTTCATCATTACCAAAGGAATCACGCGCAGGCGGCAATAAAATGTCAAGAATACGCTCTTCAGCCGCTTCTTCAGCTAAGTGCTTAACGCGTGTCATTTCGCGCTCTTTGGTCATTTTGATTGCCATGTCAGCTAAGTCACGAATAATCGTTTCAACTTCTTTACCTACATAACCCACTTCAGTAAATTTAGTTGCTTCAACTTTAATAAAAGGTGCATTGGCTAACTTCGCTAAACGGCGTGCAATTTCTGTTTTACCTACGCCTGTAGGACCAATCATTAAAATGTTTTTTGGTGTTACTTCAGCGCGTAACTCTTCATTTAACTGCATGCGGCGCCAGCGGTTTCTTAATGCAATAGCAACTGCACGTTTGGCGTCGCCTTGGCCAACAATGTGGCTGTCTAATTCATGAACAATTTCACGAGGTGTCATATTCGACATGATTTATTCCTTATTCTATACCTGAGGGGAGTCGCTAAGGTTCAGCACTTAAAGCTCGTCAATGGTGAGTTGATTATTGGTGAATACACAAATATCCCCCGCAATTTTCAGCGACTTTTCAACAATTTCTTTGGCAGGTAACTCGGTATTTTCTAACAATGCTAACGCGGCTGATTGGGCAAAATTACCACCGCTGCCAATCGCAATTAAATCATGTTCAGGCTGAACTACATCACCATTACCTGTAATAATTAATGAAGCGGTTTCATCGGCAACGGCAAGTAAAGCCTCTAGTTTTCGAAGGGCTCTATCGCTACGCCAGTCTTTTGCTAATTCTACAGCCGCTTTAGTTAAATGGCCTTGATGCATTTCTAACTTGCTTTCAAAGCGCTCAAATAAGGTGAATGCGTCAGCCGTGCCGCCAGCAAAACCAGCGAGTACTTTATCATTATACAAGCGACGTACTTTACGTGCGTTGCCTTTCATTACGGTATTGCCCAAAGAAACTTGACCATCGCCACCAATAACAACTTTACCGTTGCGTCTTACAGAAACTATCGTAGTCACAATAAACCTCTATTAATTGTTGGCAGGAGCCAACTTAACTTTATTGTTAACTAGATAAGGGGAAATTTGAACTTTTCAAGGGGAGGTTGATGCGATTAGGTGAATTAACCTAACCGCACGAGGTTATTTCCATAAAAGGACTTGGCAATAGTTTATGTTATTGCTGCGTAAACGATGTTTGTCTTTTTCAGCACCACGCTTTCTGGCATAAGGACCTAAATACACTTGATACCAAATTGAGCTTGACCCTTTTGCTGTTTTTATTAATGACTCTAAACCGACAAATGCAATGTTGGCTTTAAGTACTTGAGCTTGTTTTTTTGTTCTAAATGAGCCGCATTGTAGTTTATACGGACCTCTTTCTTTTACTTCGTATTCACCCTCTTCAACTTCCTTGGTTTTTAGCTGTTCAGGGTAGTCCCACTTTTCTTTTGGTGGCTCAGGCAAAGTTGTTTTTTTAGGAGCAATAGATTTTTTCTGCTCTATAGCCACTTCAGCCGTATTATTTATTTTTGATAAACCATAAGCAAAAGCGGCAATCGCTAAAATAGTAATAATAGTGATGGCTTTTAGTTTTTTTGAATCCGTTGGTTGGGGCGCTTGGTTGTTCGCTTTATACGGATTGTTTTTCTTGTTTTTTTTACGGGAAACGTAGTCTTGAGGTGCCATTAATATAAATCACTAGATAAAAGGAGAAAAATACTGGCGCATTGTAGCCAATTAAATAGAAAATACCACGTCTTTCGGTGTTTAACAAAGTACGGAGTGAAATAATTTACCAGCTGAGATCAAGTGGATCTATGTCCATTGACCATCTTACTTTCGGTGCCCATTCGTTATTCGTAGCATTATTAAGTAGTTGAGTAAGCGCATTGTGTAGGTAAGAGCGTTTTTTTGCTTGTATTAATAAATGAAAGCGATATTTTCCAGCGCGTTTTTCCATTGCTGCTGGCATTGGGCCTGCTACTTCACATTGCTCAAAATCAAGTGATGAAATTGCGCGAAGAAACTTTTCAGGGTAAGAAGGGAAGTTTGCCTCAGCTCGAATAAGCGCCTGATAGCCAAAAGGCGGTAGCCCTGCATATTGTCGTTCAAGCATTGCCTGTTTGGCAAAGTGACGATAACCATTATGCACTAAGTCTTGCAGTAACGGGTGTTGTGGGTATTGTGTTTGCACCAATACTTGACCGGGCTTACTGGCCCTGCCCGCTCGACCTGCCACTTGAGTGAGTAGTTGTGCCATGTGCTCGGCTGCTCGGAAATCGTAACTAAATAAGGCGCCGTCAATATCTAGCATAACAACTAATGTAACATCGGGAAAATGATGGCCTTTTGCCAACATTTGCGTACCCACTAAAATTTGATGATCTTTGTTTAGTACTTCTTTTAATATTTTAGCGAGTTCACCTTTTCGTCTGGTACTGTCACGATCAATTCTTATGGTTGAATATTGCTTAAATTGCTGCTGTAAATGTTGTTCTATTTGCTCTGTACCTTGCCCTATGGGAGTTACTCGCACACTGCCGCAGTCAGGACATTGTGGCGGTATGCGTTTTTGGCCTGCACAATGATGGCAAATTAATAATCCCTGCCCTTTATGAAAGGTGTAAGGTTTATTACAACGTTGACATTGTGCTAACCAGTGACATTCTTGGCAGTTAATTGCTGGTGCAAAACCTCTTCTATTAAGAAACACCAGTACTTGTTCGCCACGGCTGAGTGTACGTGTTATTTTTTCAATAACCGGTTTTGCTAAACCAAACGTTAACCGTTGATTGGCAACATCCACTAAATGAATTTTGGATTGCACACTATTACCCGCACGTTTACGTAACTTATGATGTTGGTATTTGCCGTGCAATGCATTATGTAAGGTTTCAAAACTAGGTGTTGCGGTGCCTAAAATAATCGGAATACCTAACTGGCGCGCCCTTAATATGGCGACATCGCGTGCGTGATAACGAAAACTGTCTTGTTGCTTAAATGAACTGTCGTGTTCTTCATCAATAATAATCAATCCAAGCTGCTGTAATGGGGTAAATACAGCCGAGCGAGTGCCAATAACAATAGCAGCACAGCCTTGATGAGCTTGCTGCCAAGTAATTAAACGTTCGTTATTGTTCAAGCCAGAATGATGAAGAAAAATAGGGACGTTAAAGCGTTGTTCAAAACGAGAGAGTGTTTGCGGGGTTAAGCCAATTTCAGGCACTAATACTAATACTTGCTGGTTATTCGCAATGGCATGCTCCATTGCTTGTAAATACACTTCGGTTTTGCCGCTGCCGGTAACCCCATCAATTAAATGGCATGAGAACTCATCAATAGTATTGTTAATAGCAGCAACAATAATCGCCTGCTCGGTCGACAATGCTAACTTGTCTGCGTCATTTAACCCATCTTGCCAATGATAGGTTGGCATAACTACTTCAACTTGTTTAATCAGCTGTTTTTTCTCGAGCGTGTTTAACTGTGCCTTACTATAACCAAGTGTTCTTAATTCACTCCACGACAAACTTGTGTGTTGTAATAGCAATTGATAGAGCTGATGCTGCTTTGGTGCCTTTTTCGCAATACTTGTTAAAAGTGCTTCATCTATATTTTTACAAGGCTGCCATTGCATATTGGGCAGCGCAGTAGGCGTGTCTATTTGTCGCAACAATACAGGTAAAGCGGCTTGCATTACTTCGCCAATGGGGTGTTGATAATAATTAGCACACAGCGTTAATAAGGAGAGTAGTGCTTTAGAAAACTGTGTTTGATCTTTATTAATTGAAATAACGGCTTTGACTTTATTTGTATTAACATTTTCAGGGAGTACTTGATCCATACTGATGACTACGGCAACTACTGTTCTATGTGAAAAAGGTACAATAACGCGCTGACCAATAACAATATCGGCTAAGTCGATGCTCTCAGGCAATTTATAAGTGAAAAGTTGCCGCATTGGCACTGGAATGGCAACTTGTATAAAATTTTCCCGCAAAGGCTTTCTTCATCTATGGTTCATTAGGTGTTTATTTTGACGTTAACTGCGGACAAAACCAAGATAACATCACATTTATTTTTATCGCACAGTAAAAAACTCAAAAAAGCCATAATATAGGCGATAGTTACTTGCGATCTCTAAAGTGATGATTTATTATGCGCCCCCATTAATTTTTAATTCGTATGGTGCTTGGCAAAGACCAAGTGGCGATACGGCCTATACAGAGGTTTCCATGAAAGACGGTATTCATCCTAATTACGCAGAGATCAAGGCAACTTGTTCTTGTGGTAACGTTATTACAACACGTTCTACACGCGGTAAAGATATTCACTTAGACGTATGTTCAGAATGTCACCCATTCTACACTGGTAAGCAGAAAGCTGCTGAAACTGGTGGTCGTGTTGATAAATTCAACAAACGTTTTGGTGCACTTAGCAAGAAGTAATTATTACAATTACTTTGCCAAGACAAAAAAGCGCTTTTATAGCGCTTTTTTTGTGTCTAAAATATTTTTTTAAAAAGTTTGCCTTTCATTTAAACCCTTTTCCGCGATACTACATCTAACTTAACAACTAACGATTAAAGAGCACTACTTTTTGGATACAGAAAAAGTAATAAACGCTGAAAATTTATTCATGCAAGACAATGAAGTGGAATGGATTACAGCTGCACAGCAGGGTGACCAACAGGCATTTCATCAATTATATGTGCGCTACCATCGACGCATGTACGCACTTTGCTGGCGTATGCTAGCCGACAAAGACAGCGCAGAAGACGTATGCCAAGAGGTGTTTGTACAGCTATGGCAAAAAATTAGTCACTTTCGTGGCGACAGTAAATTTTCAACGTGGTTACATAGTGTGGCCACAAATACTGTTCTAGGGCATTTGCGTAAACAAAAAAATTGGCTACAAAAAGTGTTTAGTATTGAAGACCAAGGTGTTGAAGACGCCGCCGTTGAAATGCCAGAGTTACCAGAACTCGACAAACACATTATGCGATTACCTGAACGCGCAAGATTAGTTTTTGTATTGTTTGCTGTTGAAGGTTATCGACATGAAGAAATAGCCAATATGTTAGGCATGGCTGTGGGCTCTAGTAAGTCTCAGTACCATAGGGCCAGAAGTTTATTGAAAGAGTGGGTAGCGTAATGACTAAGCACAATATTACCGATCAAGAGTTAGATAAACGTATTGCACAGTTAACGACTGAAATGTCGCCTGAAAAAGATTTATGGGTAGGTGTAGAGCGAGCGATAGCGAACAAAGAACAACACTCGGCTTCACCAACAACAGCTAAACGCCATATACATTTAGCGTGGGCGGCCTCATTCGTGGCTGCAATATTGTTAACATGGGGTCTCACGATGCCTTCGCAGCAGGTACAGCAAACACCAATAGATTTAGCGTTAATGATGGAAGAAAACTTTAACACGAATAAGCAGCTTATTTTAGCTAGTTATGGGCAAACGCAAGGGCAAACGTTATCAGCAGACATGCAAAAGCAACTGAATGAATTGTCTTCAGCGCGCGCCACTATTAACAATGCCCTTAAAGCCGATCCAAATAATAGTGACTTACTTAACTTACTGCGCTGGACGCAGCAACAAGAGTTAGATTTACTGCAACAAATTTATAGCCCACAGTGGCAAACGATATAACAATACGAGGTAGTTATGCGCAATTTTATAAAACTTGTTTCGCTGTCAGCGGCATTAATTTCAACCATGAGCTACGCAGGAGATCGAATTGACAAAAGCCTTGCTGTTAATGACGCCAGCAAAGTTATTATTGAAAACCAACGAGGCATGGTAAGCATTATTGGTACTAATAACAGCACAGTTTCAGTAGTTGGTGAACTTGATGATAAAACAGAGGCGTTTATATTCGAGCACTCAGGCGCAACCATTATGGTTAAAGTTAAAGTACCGAATAATCAACGTAGTTGGCGAAACGACGGTGAAGGTTCAAATCTCACCATTAAAATACCACAACAGCTAAGAGTTGATTTTAACGGTATATCTTCAAATGTAAGTGTTGAGAAATTAGCGCAAGGTGTAGACATTAAAACAGTTAGTGGCGAAATTACAGTGAGTAAATTGCAAAATAATATTGAGATAAACAGTGTTAGTGGCGACATTGATAGCACAGAGCTGTCAGGAAAAATTCAACTATCAACCGTTAGTGGAGATATAGAGGATGTTAAATCGGCAGGGCGTTTATCAATAAAATCGGTGAGTGGTAGCATTCAAACAGAAACGATTGCGACTGAAGTTGTAGCTGAAACTGTTAGCGGAGACATTGAGTTAGCATTAGCCGATATTGACGAACTTGAAATTAGTACCGTTAGTGGCGATAGCGATGTAGATTTCGCATTAAATGAAAATGGTTCGGTTAAGCTTTCAAGCGTAAGTGGTGAGTTTGATTTGAACTTTTCAAAAGACATTCAAGCTAATTTTCGTTTACAAACCAATGCGGGTGGCTCAATTAAAAACAAATTAACGAGTGACAAAGCTAAACGAGGCAAATATGTACCGAGCGAAAAATTAAGCTTTACTATGGGAAGTGGCAGTGGCTCAGTAAAAGCGAGCACAGTAAGCGGCGACATTCAGCTGAGTAAAAAATAAATATCACTGTTATTAGGGCGTGTTGATCTTTCGCGGTTAAATTTTGTGCGAGATAAAAGCGCTTTA
>JBMZCX010000058.1:0-18310 GCA_049613795.1 Thalassotalea sp.
CGCTAAAGTTATTTGGCAAGGCGGCTAATGGCCCCCAAAAATCACTTTTTTCAACGTTATTAACCAAATGCTTGCTAATTGATTTATGGTAATTTTTAAAGCTTTCACAGTATTGGGTATAACCTTTTTCAATTGCAACGGTTAAGTCAGTAATATGATCTTGGTTGTAACGTGGAAAATCAGCCAAGCTAACCAAATAATTGTCATAGTCTTTTGTAGTTAAGAAAGACATATTGGCTGGAGCGCCAGCAAAATAGCTATGAAACCCTGAATAATAAGTCAGCGGAAAAAAATGATCTATTTGTTGATAGCTACGAGCTTCAGCTTGGCGTTCATATTTAAATAAGCGGTAAGTCACTTGATCACCTTGCGATAGCTCAGTGAGATCAATATTCCCCAGACGCTTTAATAATGACTGATTATATTGCGCGCGTCGCTCTCTTCCTTTAGCAGACATTTCAGGTAACTTACCGTTCATGCGAAATGTATCAGGATCTTTTCGAAAGAAAATTTGTTCTTTGTTGGCTGTTTGCCAATGTTCAGCTAATAGCTGTTGAAATTGTGTTTGTGCGTTATTCGCCAGCGCAATGTTGCTCAACGTACTCATAAGGGTGAGCAAACCAATTATTGTTATTTTTTTCATTTGAAAATCCATGTTAATTAATGACATTTATATTAATTGATCTTTGAATGTATAACAAAGGCACTATTTTGTTTTAAGCACCGCAATAATATTTTATCATGGCAATATCGCTTAACTGCTTACGACACTCTTATGATTAAACTATCTCGTTCAGGTTGGAATAACGTGATTATTTTCGCCGTTATGGGGTTTATTTTGATTATTAATGCCACTCATGAAAATGTCTTTTCGAGCAAAGAAACGCAGCCAACAGAGCAGTTTGTGCTGGGAGACAATGCTGTACTGCTTACATTAAAAATTAATCAGGTAATAGCGATTGAACGTGTAGGACGAAATTGGCGGGCAACCCCTGAGCGTATAACTGGCCAAGCATTAACACAAATGATGCGTTCTTGGCAGCAGCTTGAAGGACAAATAATTAATCCACCCGACGGTATAGATTTAAAATTGGCACTGGCTGTTACTATTGAAACTGCAGCATCAACACCTGCTATTAAGTTAAGTTTATTGGCAACCGACGCTGAGTTATTGTTGTTTAATCAACAAAGCAATCGTTGGTTTTCTTTACCTATAGCTTTGTATTCTCAGCTTTTGCCTGATGCTATTTTTAACGAATAACTTAAACGAACAATCAAAAATATTAGCGAGTAATACGTATGAATAAATGTGCTGTATTGAGTATGGATTGCCTAGATGACTTTGAAGCCTACGATCATTTAATTGAAGCACCATTGGCGGAATTAGGCTGGCAGGTTGATACCGTTTCTTGGCGAAACAATGCAGTAAATTGGGCTGACTACCATGCGGTTATTATTCGAACCCCTTGGGATTACCAAGAAGATGCTCCCGCCTTTTTAAAAGTGCTTGAGACCATTGAAAATTCAACAGCCCATTTAGAAAATAGCTTAGCCATTGTTCGCTGGAATATTGATAAACAATATTTACAAGCACTACAGCAGTGTAATGTTCAAATTGTACCAACATTGTGGCAAGACCGCTTAGATAACAAACAATTAACCGTTGATGCTATTAACCAACTTTTTGCTCAATTAGGGCAAGAGCAAATTGTATTAAAGCCACGTATTAGTGCGAATGCCGATAACACCTTTTGGCTAACGCAACATAATGTTAAACAGAGTTTAAGTGATATTAATCAGGCCTTTGCTTCGCGTGACTTTATGGTACAGCCCTTTATTAAGAGCGTAATTGAGGAAGGAGAGTTTTCTCTGTTCTATTTTAATGGACAATATAGCCATGCGATTTTAAAAACACCGAAAGCGGATGATTTTCGTGTACAAGAAGAGCATGGCGGTAGCTTAACCTCAGTAACGCCCGAAGCTAGTTTACTTCAACATGCTGATATTACCATGCATGCCATTTTACAGTTACAACAAACGCCATTATACGCACGGGTTGATTTTGTACGCCATAACAATGGTTTTGCCTTGATGGAAGCTGAACTTATTGAGCCGTCGCTATATTTTAATATGGACGCCGAATCTCCCAAGCGCTTTGCTGAAGCTTTTGTTGCACGTATGCAGCAACTCACCTTATAAATTTATTGAAAAAATAAGCGAATATAATGCCTGAATTACCAGAAGTAGAAGTGTGCCGCCGAGGTATAAGCCCACATTTACGTGGTCATAAAGTTACTGAAGTTATAGTTCGCCATACGCAATTACGTTGGCCTATTCCTACCGAAGTCAAAAAAATTATTGGTGACGAATTACAGTCGGTTGAACGCCGCTCTAAGTATTTACTGCTTAAGTTTCAACAAGGCACCTTGCTGATCCATTTAGGGATGTCGGGTACTATTCGCGTGCTTGAGGGTAAGCCAGCCGTTAATAAACACGACCACTTTGACTTACAGTTTAGCAATAATAAGTGCTTACGCTTTAATGATCCGCGTCGTTTTGGCGCTATTTTATGGTTTGAGCAACATATTGATGAGCAAGGACTGTTGGCTAAATTAGGTCCAGAGCCCTTGTCTGATGACTTTGCTGCAGGCTATTTATTTAGCAAGGCTAAAAACCGTAAAGTGCCAATAAAAACATTTTTAATGAATAACCATATTGTGGTGGGTGTTGGTAATATTTATGCCAATGAGGCGTTATTTCAAGCAGGTATATTGCCAACAACCTCAGTGAACAAAGTTACTAAAAAAAGTTTTGATGCGTTGACGATTATTATTAAACAAGTGCTTAGTGCTGCTATTGAACAAGGTGGTACTACGTTAAAAGATTTTACCCAAGCGGACGGTAAGCCGGGGTACTTTGCCCAAAAACTGAATGTTTATGGGCGAGCTGGTAAAAAATGCTTGGTGTGCGAGTCGATATTAGAAGAAGTTCGTCAATCGAATCGTAGTTCAGTATTTTGTCCTACTTGTCAGCGTTAGTTTCGGCTACTTCGTCATCGTTTGGAAAGCCGATGGTCGCAATTTCTTTCGCTTGTTCGACAGTTAGTGGGTAAATCGTTTGAATGCGACAACTACTATTGGGCTCTGAAAGCGTTGAAATAGAGTCTAAACGTGCGTGTAAGCTGCTCCCCGTTGACTGATTTAGCACTAAGCTTTGCGCAAATGCTAAATTATTACAGTTTTGGCGTACTTCAATTAAATATTTACGTTTAAAATTTGTTGAAATAATTAGAAAAGTACGGGTGAGCGATTGCCAGCCATCAAAGCGAAAACTGTTTATTCTCTTACTACTTTCTAGTGAATTGTCATTGATGTATTGGCGATAAGCGTTATCTCTTTCTTCGTAAGTTAAGGTGTTTTTGTGACTACATGCGCTGAGTAAAACAACCAAGATGACATAAATAAAGGCCTTCATAGACTTTTCCTATTGTAATGTTTTTATAAGTGCTGCTTTTACTTCAGGGTGAACAAATTGACTAACATCGCCATGGTGCAAAGCAACTTCTTTTACTAATGTTGATGAAATAAATGAGTTTTCTTCTGCGGGTGTTAGAAATACACTTTCAAGATCGGGCGATAAACGACGGTTCATGTTCGCCAGTTGAAATTCATATTCAAAATCAGATACCGCTCTTAATCCTCGAATTAAGACGGTAGCATTAAGCGAGTCCGCAAAATCAACTAATAAGCCGCTAAAGCCAACCACTGTAACATTGTCTAAATGTTCGGTCACTTTTTCGATCATCGCTACACGTGTGGCTAAATCAAAACAAGGTTTTTTACTTGGACTCGCGGCAACGCCTACAATAACCTCGCTAAATAATTTACTGGCGCGTGCTATAAGATCGGCATGGCCATTGGTTACAGGGTCAAACGTGCCTGGATAAATTGCTTTTATACTCATTAATTCAATATCTAAAGATAACAATATCACCATTGTAGTCTCGCACTCACCCTAATGACAACTAGAGAGCGATAATATTCACCTAGCAATATTGAAAAGGTAGTCGCAAATGTTTTTAGGTCTAAAGTATTTACTCAAAAAACACTTACCTTGATTGAATTTTATAGTATGATGAATGAATAATTACTCAAAATTGGTAGATAATAATAGAATGAAAACCCGTGATAAAATAATTCAAGCAAGTATCGAGTTATTTAATGAGCAAGGTGAGCGTAATGTCACTACAAACCATATTGCTGCTCATTTGAATATTAGTCCGGGGAATCTGTATTATCATTTTCGTAACAAAGAAGACATTATTTTATCGATTTACGAAGAATATGCGCGTAATTTGTTGCTCGACACATTTCCACAAGTGTCACCTGAAATAAAGCCGTTTGATGCGGTAATTTTATATATGGATGCGGTATTTCAAGCGTTAATGAAGTTCCGTTTCTTTTACGCAAATTTACCCGTGTTATTGGCAAAAAACCCGTTATTACACGAAAAGTATGTTGAAGTTCAGCACACCATAACGCAACGCTTAAGTGAAATGATGTGTTCGTTACGTGACGCGAATATGATGACCTTTGACGATGAAGAACTTGCCGATATTGTCAGTATTTTACGATTAATCAATACCTTTTGGCTAAGCTTTCATCAAACTCAAAATAAAACGACTGAGATTACCGATTCGGTTTTTTATGACGGTGTATTAAAAATATTAGTAATGATTCGTCCATATATTACTGATTCAGCCATGAATGAATTTTTAGATGCGCGACAAATGTATCGCGATCGTCATAACGATGCACTTTCAATTGCCTAAAAAATACAATTTTTAATTACCGCAACTAATTTTGTAGGTTGAGCTTTAGCTCATTTGTTAGCTGATTATTAAGTTGGTCGCTAATTGACGGCATAAATGCCGACCTACAACTGAAAGGGTAACTGTATTTCAATACGCACTAACGCCTGTTTAACAAAGCCTTACTCTGACAAATAGCCTTCCATTAACAGCTTCCAATCGGTAGGTTGCCAATGAAATGTTGGTAGCTTTCCTAGCTCTTTATTGAATGAGCGTAACAGCCTATTCATATTGGCTTGCTGCCAGCTTTGTTTTACTGATCGCTGCTCCCCTTGGTCAAAATCAATTAACCAAACTTTATTGTTGTTATCAATTAAGATGTTGTGAGCATTAAGGTCGTGATGATAAATACCATGGCGATGAAATTGGGCAATACATTGCCCAATTGCTAGCCATAACGACGCGGTTAAAGGCCCTTTACTTAGCCGTGCTACCAGATCTTGCGCACCTTCTATTCGGCTAGTTAATATATTTGCTTGGTAATGAATGTTTTTTCTAACCACGGCGTAAGCGACAGGAACAGGTGCGGGTAAGTTCAGCTCAACTAAGCGTTGAAGCAATTGATACTCTTTTTCGGCACGGGTATGTTTAACGCCAGTAAACAAGTAACTATCGTGATTAAACTTACCAATTAGCCCTCCGCGATAATAATGACGTAATACCCACTCTTGTTGATCATGCTTAACAAAGTAAGTTATTCCTCGCCCTTGCGCCTGCCCAATAATGGCATTTTTTTGTTGCCAGTAATCAGCAGAAAGCATTTGTTCGTTAAAATTGTTAACTAAAGTGGGGTTATAAACACAATAGTAATTCTTGTGCTGAACAATTTTTTGCTGACAAGATTTTACATTTGCTGATGGGTTCAAGATAATACGCCAATTAGAATGAATGATTATATTTCCATATTGTGGTGACTCAACGATGCAAGGTCAAATAACTGCGCCAAAAAATTTATGTATTTTACGACTTTCAGCGATTGGTGATGTGTGTCACGCGGTTGCGATGGTACAAGCTATTCAACGATTCTACCCTGAAATAAATATTACTTGGGTGATAGGTAAAGTGGAGGCGATGCTTTTGCAAGACCTTCCTGGTGTTAACTTTGTCATTTTTGATAAAAAAGCAGGGTTAAAAGGGTATCGTGATTTACGTAAGCAGCTTAAAGGTGAGCAATTTGACGTGTTACTGCATATGCAAGTGGCATTACGTGCGAGCTTAGCGAGTTTATGTATTCCTGCGAAAGTTAAAATAGGTTTTGATCGTCAACGAGCCAAAGAGGGGCAGTGGTTATTTACTAATAATAAAATTGCCGCTCAATCACAGCCGCATGTACTTGACGGCTTTATGGGCTTTGCTCAGGCGATAAATGTACCAATAGTATCTCCGCAGTGGAAAATGCCAGTAAGCGATGAAGATGTGCAGTGGGCGAGCGAACAATTGGTATCAGATAAACCTATTGCGGTAATTAGCCCTGCAGCCAGTAAAGCGGAACGAAATTGGCATAGTGAAGGCTACTCAAAAGTCGCCGAGTACCTAGTTGAACAAGGTTTTAGCGTAGTTATTTGTGGTGGTCCAACAACCCAAGAAACATTATTAGCAGAAGAAATCATCGCTAAAGCTAATTGTACACTGACTAATATGGTAGGAAAAACGACATTAAAACAGATGCTTGCTGTATTGCAACAAGCTCATTTGGTGATAGCGCCAGACACTGGGCCTGCACATATGGCAACAACCGTAGCGACTCCCGTTATTGGTCTTTATGCCCACAGTAATCCACGGCGAACAGGTCCTTATAATTGCCAGCAATATGTTGTGAGTTGCTATGAAACCATGGCAGAGCAGCAATACCATAAACCTTTAGCACAATTACCTTGGGGAGTTCGCGCTAAAGGGACAGGATTGATGAAGGCAATAACGGTAGAACAAGTTAAAGATAAAATTCGCCAACTTATTGCAGACCATTATCCAACATTAGGTGAAAAATAGCCTTACTTTACCGTAACAGTAATTTTTTTTGAAAGTACAGGCTCACTATGCGGCACATGGGCATGATTTCCCATTAATAATTGTAATGTATGAGTGCCTGGCGAGAGTGTAATGGTCGTTTCTGTTTGCCCACCACCAAAATGTTTTATTTTGTCAGTTGCTGGTAACGGTTTAGTTAAATCGGGCATTGTTGTTGTGTTAATTAATAGGTGATGATGCCCAGTATGCTTTCGGTGTGTACCTGCGGGGGCGACACCCATATTTTTCAGACCAAAAACAACATTAAACTCTTGAGAAACAGTTTGCCCATCTTTAGGGTGAACAAAGTACACCTCAGCATTTTTAGGCGCTTCTGAAATTAAGCTGGAGGCTTGTTTTGCTAATATGCTGTTTGAGTTAAATAATAATGGAAGCATAAGAAGAACGGTATATTTTTTCATGGTTTTCCCTTAAATAGATGTAGTTTTATTCTGAGTAGCCATCGCATCAGGCTACGCAATGATTTCAAGTAATTTATCAATAGAGCGCTGGCTTGCCCCTTGGTTCGCTAATACAACGTTATGCGCGTTCTCACCGTAGACTCTAGCTTTATCTGGTTGTGCTAATAATGTGATTACAGCAGAAGGCAATGCATTGCTAATGTTATCTGTAGGCTCAAGCTGAATAACACCTTGCTGTTGCGTTAACTGCTGCATAACATCGGTAAAGTTGTGCATGTCTGGCCCTACAATAATTGGTAGTGTAAATAATGCAGGCTCTAGTGGGTTGTGCCCACCAACACTGCTAAAGCTTCCGCCCATTGTTACTATATCAGCGAGTGCAAAGGCAGCTAAAAGCTCCCCTAAACTGTCGAGCAACCAAACATCTGTATCGGCTTTAATATCAATGTTAGTGCTACGACGAGCCGTTTTAAATTGCTGCTGGCATTGAGTGGCTATCGTATCAAAGCGCTCAGGATGGCGCGGCACTAAAATAAGTAGTAAGTCTGGATGTTGTAGCTTTACCTGTTCAAAAGCTGATAACACTAATTTTTCATCGCCTTGATGAGTGCTTGCTACTACCCAAACCTTTCGAGGCGTTAGAATATACTGCCTTAATTCTTCTTGTTTGGATAAAACGGCGGGGTTGATGGCAATATCATATTTTAAATTTCCCGAGACACTAGTGCTATTAACCGTTGCACCCAATGTAAGAAAACGTTCTAGGTTATCTTGGCTCTGGCAATAAATATGCTGAAAAGACGTTAATGCAG
The DNA here is from genome assembly GCA_049613795.1 of Thalassotalea sp. Taxonomy (GTDB): domain Bacteria; phylum Pseudomonadota; class Gammaproteobacteria; order Enterobacterales; family Alteromonadaceae; genus Thalassotalea_B. Next base: position 8,112 of record JBMZCX010000058.1, read on the forward strand.
GCTGTATTAACGCAGAAATTTTTTGATAACTTTTGACTGACTTTTCTGACAAACGGGCATTTATTAGCATTAATTTAATATTTTTATGGGCACACTGCGCCAGTAAATTTGGCCAAAGCTCGGTTTCCATAAATACCATAGCTTTGGGCTGAAGTGTATTTAAAAAAAGCGTAGTACAAGGCCATATATCAAGTGGTAAATAACAATGTTGCACGCGTTCATTAAACAAAGCGTTAACTTGGGCTGAACCTGTGGGGGTAAAGGTAGTAAAGGTAATGGTCAGTGTTGGTTGTTGCTGTAATAATTTTTCCACCAAAGGCTTTAATGCGAGTACTTCACCAACACTAGCAGCATGAATAATAATGCTATTTTTTTCAAAGGTTCTGTTTGTAAAGCCAAGGCGCTCGCCTAACCGCCTGCGATAATCAGGATTATTTTTTGAGCGAAGAATTAAAGCGAGTAACAGAAATGGTAATAAGCAAATAAAGATTAAGCGATATAAGCATAAGGAAATAAACTGAAGCACTAATGATTACCCTAAAAAGTTAATTATCCTCAGTATACTCGATTGTTATTGATAGAAGAAATGCGCTAGCAGTTGGAGAAAAATTACGCTACTCTGACAATTCATCGATTAAGGGTTGGTTATTTTCTTCATGAAGCACGTCTCATTCTGTCATTTACTTTTATTGTACACCTTTCTTGGTGTAGCGCCGTTAACCTTGGCTCAACAAATGTTAACCGGTGAACAAGGTGAAGAGATCAAAGAACCAGACAATTTGATAAAGTTTAAAACGCATGATGAATTATTATTGGCAGGCTATTATTCAGGCACTGAAAAAGGGCCGGGGGTTTTATTGCTGCACGACTGCGCAAGCGATGGTGCGAGTTATCTTCAACTATCTCAGGCATTAGCGGATTTAGGTATACACGCATTAGCGCTTGACTTACGCGGCTATGGTTATAGCGCTAATATAATTTATTCGCATGATATTATTAAAAAAATATCAAAAGATTTAAGTATGTACCAAAGTGAAATGGAACGAATTTCTTCTTTTTGGGAAAGTGACATACTTGCGGCTTTTAATTACTTACAACATAAAATAGGAAAAGAGCAGCCTATATCGGTAGTATCTTCAGGTTGTACTGCACCACAGGCTGTTTATTTAGCAGAAAAAATACGTATTCGTAGTCTGGTTATGATAACGCCAACCTTTACTTATATGGACAAAGAAAAATACAAAAATTTAATTGATCTCCCTGCTTATTTTCTCAGCTCTGCACATCATGCTGAGTCACATCAAGTGGCTAAAGAGCTTTATGAATGGAATGGCGATATTCGCTCTACTATGCAAGTCATTAAAGGCAATAATTATGGCGATGAATATTTTTATGCCAAGCCGTATTTAATCAATAATATTGCATTATGGCTAAAAGAGTCGTTGAGCCAGCCATATATTCAACAGCGGTAAGCGTCATACACTCATACTAAGGCGGTTACTGATACGCTTTGAGCTGTATTATCTTTCTATTCCATTCTTCATGACTAATTAAAAATAATATCTATAAAAAGGTACTTTTCTCACTGCACAACCAGAAATATTGTCGTACAATAACGCCAATTTTTACTTAAATAAAAGTGCCATTACGGCTAAACAAGCATTTATGCGTAATAGACACTACTAATTACATTGAGGCTTTTATGTCATCGAATAGCACACTTAACTTTTATACCCATTTAAATGCCGAACTTGAGCAAGTAAAACAAGACGGTTTATTCAAAGCTGAACGTATTATTACCACTGCACAACAGCCACAAATTGCCGTAACTACAGGTGAACAAGTAGTCAACTTTTGCGCTAACAATTACCTTGGTTTAGCTAATCATCCAGACTTAATTTCAGCGGCTAAAAATGGTTTAGACGAACATGGTTTTGGTATGGCGTCGGTTCGTTTTATTTGTGGCACGCAAGACATTCATAAAACACTTGAGCAAAAGCTGAGTGACTTTTTAGGCATGGAAGACACTATTTTATATTCTTCATGTTTTGACGCTAACGCTGGTTTATTTGAAACGTTGTTAGGCCCAGAAGACGCCATTATTAGTGATGCGTTAAACCATGCGTCAATTATCGACGGTGTTCGCTTATGTAAAGCTAAACGTTTTCGCTATGCCAATAACGACATGGCTGAGTTAGAAGCGCGCTTGCAAGAAGCGACTGAAGCTGGCGCTCGCTTTAAACTTATTGCCACTGACGGTGTGTTTTCAATGGACGGCGTTATTGCAAATTTATCGGCAGTGTGTGATTTAGCCGACAAGTATGGCGCATTAGTTATGGTTGATGATTCTCACGCGGTTGGCTTTGTTGGTGAACAAGGACGTGGTAGTCATGAATATTGTCAGGTAATGGGTCGCGTAGACATTATTACGGGCACATTAGGTAAAGCCATGGGGGGGGCATCAGGTGGTTATACTTCAGGTAAAAAAGAAGTTATTAACTGGTTGCGTCAACGTTCACGCCCGTACTTATTCTCTAATTCATTAGCGCCAGCTATCGTTAATGCGTCAATTAAAGTATTAGAGCTACTTGCTAATGGTGATGCTCTTCGTAAAACATTAAAAGACAATGCCAGTTACTTTAGAACACAAATGGAAGCGGCAGGTTTTACTTGTGCAGGCGCTGACCATGCGATTGTGCCTGTAATGTTAGGAGATGCTAAAGTTGCTAGTGCTATGGCAGATCGCTTATTGCAAGAAGGCATTTATGTGATTGGCTTTTCGTTCCCTGTTGTACCTAAAGGGCAAGCCCGTATTCGTACCCAAATTTCTGCGGCGCATACTAAAGCACAACTTGATAAAGCGATTGAAGCCTTTATTCGTATTGGTAAAGAAATGGCTGTTATCCCTAGCGATGAAGCATAAGGAAAAGTAATGAAATCTTTAGCTAAATTAAAAGCAGAACCTGGCATTTGGATGACCGAATCGGAAAAGCCAGAAATGGGTCATAACGATTTATTAATTAAAATTAAAAAAACCGCTATTTGTGGTACCGACATTCATATTTATAATTGGGATGAGTGGTCACAAAAAACCATTCCTGTTCCTATGGTGGTTGGCCATGAATATTCAGGTGAAGTGGTTGATATTGGCCAAGAAGTTAAAGGCTTTTCAATTGGTGATCGCGTCTCAGGTGAAGGGCATATTACTTGTGGTCATTGCCGAAACTGTCGTGGTGGCCGTACGCATTTATGTCGTAATACGGTAGGCGTGGGTGTTGATCGCTCAGGCGCTTTTGCCGAATACTTAGTTATTCCTGCTTATAATGCGTTTAAATTGCCAGATGAAATTTCGGATGACTTAGCGGCTATTTTTGATCCTTTTGGTAATGCAGTACATACCGCATTGTCTTTTGATTTGGTTGGTGAAGATGTGCTAATTACAGGTGCTGGCCCTATTGGCATTATGGCGGCGGCTGTAGCCAAACATGTTGGTGCACGTCATGTTGTTATTACTGATATTAACGAGTATCGCTTAGATTTAGCTAAAAAAATGGGCGCTACTCGTGCAGTTGATGTTAGCAAAGAAAACCTTGCTGATGTCATGGCTGAGTTAGGCATGACTGAAGGGTTTGATGTTGGCATGGAAATGTCAGGCGTACCTATGGCCTTTACCAGTATGTTAGAAAACATGAACAATGGCGGTAAAATCGCGATGTTAGGTATTCCTGGTAACGATATGGCGATTGACTGGAGTCAAATTATTTTTAAAGGCTTAACCATTAAAGGGATTTATGGCCGAGAAATGTTTGAAACGTGGTATAAAATGGCAAGTTTAATTCAGTCAGGTTTAGATCTTTCTCCGATGATAACGCATCAATTTCCTGTTGAAGAATTTCAACAAGGTTTTGATATTATGCGTTCAGGGCAATCGGGTAAAGTTATTTTAAACTGGGAAAGCTAATGACAACTGACACCTTTAAACACATACAATGCAACGAGCTTGAACAAGGTTTGGCGAGCAATAATTATGTGGTGGTTGATATTCGTGATCAAAACTCTTTTCAACAAGCGCATATTCCTGGCGCAATTCATTTAACCAATGAGTCGCTGCCTGATTTTTTACGCGATGCTGACTTTGATTCACCTACTGTAGTATGTTGTTATCATGGAATTTCCAGCCAGCAAGCGGCTCAGTTTTTACTTAGCCAAGACTTTACTGATGTCTATTCGTTAGATGGCGGTTTTACTCAGTGGGCACTATTGTACCCTGAACAAGCAAGCTCTGAAGCAACAAACAGTTAATGTCAGTTTCAGCTATGCAACCGTTAGTAGAAGTAGGGCAACATAATGTTGCCTTACTTTTTTGCAATTACTTAATTAGCCAAACTATTCATGCTCAAGTTCAGCATCATAATAGTAAGTTTGTCATTTATGTTGATGAACAATACTTAGCGCAAGCAAAAGCCTTATTTGAAGAATTTATTCAACAACCCCACCACCCTAAATACCAACAAGCCGCATGGGATAACAGTGAAGTAACCGAACTGAAAGTAGGCAATGGTGCGTCGTCAAATAGCTTTGTTGCGCAGTTTTTACAGCATGCGGGTATTGTTACCCTAATGGTGTTTTCGGCATGTTGGCTGGTGTTTATGCTAAGTTTACTGGGGTGGCAAAATGCGTTATTTGAAGGGCTACGCTTTAACCTAACAAGTAGCGAATCCGTACTCACTCAGCCGTGGCGCTTAATTGGACCTGCATTATTTCACTTTTCATGGTTGCATATTGTGTTTAATACCATGTGGTGGTGGCAAATTGGCGGTAATGTTGAAAAAGTATTGGGTAAAGGTGAGCTAATTCAACTGTTTTTACTTTCAGCCATAATTTCTAATGCTGGCCAATATTTAGTGTCGGGTCCAAATTTTGGTGGTTTATCTGGTGTGGTGTATGCATTGGTAGGTTATGCGTGGTGGACAGGTTGGCTAGCGCCAGAGAAGGGCATTACTTTGTCTAAGCCTATTATCGGGTTTTTGTTAGTGTGGTTATTACTAGGTTATACCGACTTTATGCCAATAAATACCGCTAATACTGCGCATTTACTTGGCCTGCTTAGCGGTTGTTTTTTAGCATGGTGGCGTTTTAATATTAATAGAAAATCAGCCCAATAAAAGAGGCTAGTTATCTAACCATTGAGTAAAAAGTAATTTTTTAATGAGGGGCTGCCCAGTCTCTTTTTGTAAAATACTTTTTACTTTTTCTTCGCACAGCTTTTGAATTTCAAAGCGACCATTAATTGACTTAATTTTTGCTTCAGGTTGTTGCCCAATAATATTAATAATCGCGTCGCGCAACAAAGGGGCGTGGTGTTCTACCACCTCATAATTTGATGATTCTTCAATCATCAATTCAACCATTAAGCGTACGTAGCCCATTTTCTTTTTAACTGCAACGTAGTTAGTAATTATTTCAGGCTCGAAACCAAAATAGGCATAATCGGCAGAAAACGCTTTATTAGAGAGCATTAACATCAACAGAAAAGAAAGGTGTACTGATAATTTTTTCATTGGGCTCGATTTTAAAGCAATTGGCTAGTGTATTTATAATAACCTGAATTTTTAATAATGCGAAATTAATCATTGAAAGAATGAATAATTAATTTTAAGCAATAAAGGCATGGTCAGTCTTGATGAAAGTTCAACACCTTTTTATAAAAACTGATATGATAATGGCCGTTATTTTGCAGCTATCATCAACGGTATATCACTTCATTTCTTATTATGCAGCAGCCTCATACTATGTTTCCCGTTAACTTAAGTGCTCATTGGCAACATGCCGAACTATTTGAGCTTGATGCGAATTTGCTTAATTGGCTGCTTGATGAAAACTCATTAACCGCTCGCTTAAAAAGTCATTGTCAGCAATTTCGGGTGCAATTACTTGGTCAAAAAATTGAAGCTTGTCACCCTGATGAAGCCAACCAAAGTATTCTTGCTGGCGAGCAAGTGCTGGTGCGCGAAGTTTTATTATGGTGTGATAATGCACCGCAAGTGTTTGCGCGAAGCTTAATACCTCTGCGATCATTAGCAGGAGATACCAGCCAATTAGCTAATTTAGGTGAGAAGTCATTAGGGCAAGTACTTTTTAATGATCCCAATTTAGTACGTAAAGATATTGAAGTAGCTTATTTCATACAAAATAGCACCGTTCACCAACTTGCTGAGAGTTATCAGTTAGCGCTTCAAAATAAGTTATGGGGGCGCCGTTCAATATTTGTTTTAAACGACAAACCGTTAATGGTGGCTGAAGTTTTTTTACCTGGTGCAATAGCTTATTCTCAAACAGGGTTGTATTAACGATGCACGCTCATGATTTAACTGTATAAGAAGATAATTAAAGATGAAATGGCAAGCTATTAAGCAAATTACCCGTTTAGATAAACCAATTGGTATTTATTTATTATTATGGCCGACATTGTGGGCGTTATGGATTGCTGCTGATGGCTTTCCAAGTTTACATTTATTGGCTGTTTTTACTTTGGGCGTTGTTATTATGCGTAGCGCTGGGTGTGTGATTAATGATTACGCCGATAGAAAAGTTGACGGTGAAGTAAAGCGAACTGAAAATAGACCATTAGTAAGTGGCTTAATGACTAATGAACAAGCGCTGAGTCTATTTGGCTTTTTAATTGGCAGTGCCTTTGCTTTAGTGATCACCTTGTCTTGGTACAGTATTTATTTATCTGGAGTGGCACTTGCTTTAGCAGCTAGCTATCCATTTATGAAGCGTTATACCCACTTGCCCCAAGTGGTACTAGGTGCTGCTTTTAGTTGGGGTATGATCATGGCCTTTGCGGAAAACATGGGTGAAATACCCGTTGAGGCATGGCTATTATTTACGGCTAACCTAGTGTGGACCGTTGCTTACGATACTATGTATGCCATGGTTGATCGTGATGACGATTTACGCATTGGTGTTAAGTCAACCGCAATACTTTTCGGCAAACACGACAAGCGAATTGTTGGTTTGTTACAATTATTAACGCTTGCTTTGCTACTTGCTGTTGGGGAAAGAATGGCGTTTGGCTGGCCTTATCAATTAAGTGTAGTTATTGCGGCAGGTTTTTTCTGCTATCAACAAATGTTAATTGCTAACCGTGAAAGGCAAGCGTGTTTCCGTGCTTTTTTAAATAATCATTGGGTAGGCATGGTTGTTTTTTTCGGTATTTGGGTCGAGTACCTCTAACTCAACCCTTTTTATTTCCGCTCTATCTTGCAATGCTCTGTAGCACACTAATATCGACTAAGTTTGCGGTTGCACTTTTTAGTACGTCTAAGGTGCTGTTAGCAATAAGTTGACCTTCTTCATCAACACCAATAAATTCATTGCTTTTGAGTGCTTGAATTAATTGTGCCTGCGCTTTTTTATCAATAAACTCTGGTGCGTTAATGTTATTAAGTACTGAGAGGCGCTTGGCAATAGAAACAACTTTTTCTTCAAGCTCTGTTTTACAAACAGGTGCAAGACGTTTTACTAACGAGCATATAATTAAAATTCGTTGCAGTGATTCGTTTGCACATTCACTTAATAAGGCTATTTTCGCTTTATTGTTGGTATTGTCGTCGTTATGAATAAGTGACCAAAAACCAGCTTTAGAGTCTTTAACAATGTCTAAGGTTTTTAGTGCTTCAAGTGTTTGCTTAACTTGGCGCTCAACTTCTGTACGATCTTGCCATAAAAATAAATCATGACTTAAGACATTAATAATTCGACTGACTTCTTGAATTAACACTTCACTATTTACCTTCGCACTTTGCTCAAGTATTCGACAAACCAGCGCAGGTAACAGATAGGTATGCAGTACATTATTACGGTAATAACGCATTTCTAAGGCGTCAGATTCAGTTAGCGAAATAATATCGCCAAAACTATCTTGGTTAACCGTGACTTTGTTAAGCGAAATAACATCGTTGAGTAATGATTTTCCTGTGCAGCTAGGCACAGTAAGTTGATCACTATAAGGAGCCAGCTTTTGAATAGATAAAAAGAAATCTAATTGAGTTTCAAGTTCGCTACGTGATAATGCTTTGTTTTTAGTGGCATGAAGAATTAATGCCACTAATGAAACACCATTAAGGGCAGCACACTTATTTATGGCAACCATTACTTGGTCAGCAAGCATATTAACCTTTGGCGTTAACCAACTTGGCTTTTGTGGATCAATAGGGTCAATATCGTCTTTCCAAGTTGGCTCGTGCTCATTTAGGTATTGGTTGATATTGATTGGTTCACCAAAATTTACATAGCCCTTACCGTAGTTGCGTAAGTTTTTAATGGCCTTAAACACGCCAAAAATGGATTCGTTTTTCTTTTGGCTACCGCTTAGTTCTTTATGATAAGTACCCACTTCCATGACATGTTCGTACCCTAAATATACGGGTACTAAGGTTAGCGGGCGATCAATACCTCGGAGTAAGCTCTGTATGGTCATCGCCAACATACCTGTTTTAGGCGCAAGAAGTTTACCTGTGCGGCTACGTCCACCTTCGGAATAATATTTAACGGAATAGCCTTTTTCGAATAATAATCCTAAATATTCACGAAAAATGGTGGAATATAAGCGATTGCCGCGAAAACTACGGCGAATAAAAAACGCCCCAGCCTTTCTGAAAATAGGGCCTGCAGGCCAAAAGTTTAAATTGATACCTGCGGCAATCCTCGGTGTTACTAAGCCTTGTTGGTAAATAATGTAGGTTAGTAATAAATAGTCCATGTGGCTGCGGTGGCAAGGCACGTAAATAATTTCGTGACCGTCGTCAGCTAAATTTCGTAAGGTATTAGCATTGCTAACTTCAATACCGTTGTATATGCGGTACCATAGCCAGTGCAAAATTCTTTCGCCAACGCGCACCATAGACTCGCGGTAGTCACCAGCGATCTCATCCATCATCGATAGCGCTTCTTTTTTGAGTTTTACGTACTTGTCTTTATCGCCTTGAGATTCATCGGCAAGTAACTTTTTAATCGCGGGGTTAGCTAACAAGGTTTTGAACATTTGTTGGCGATGCATTAAACGAGGGCCAGTAGCTGCTATAGTTTGACGATGAAAATGAAAGCGAGCTACGCGTAGTAATTTTTTTGATGTGTCAGTGTCTGCGCCATGCTTGTCGGCCATATAGCGAAATGATACACCTTCACTAAAACGAACCATCGTATTACGGCCTAAAAAGAGTACGATAAATAGTTTTCTCAACCATGTAGGCGACTCTTGATCGGCTAATATAGTACCGACATTAGCATTGTTTTTTTCTTTATTGGGTTTACGACCCCAAACAATATTGACAGGCACAAGCTGAGCATTAATTTCTGTATCAAGTTGGTGTTGTTCTAGTATTTCTGTTCCTTCGGCTATCGCACTGGTTTGCGCTGCTTTTCGCCATTTAAATAGAGGTGTTGGACGCTCTAAGCATAAGGTGCGGTTGAAATACTTACCATTAATATTCACTTTGGCTAGCGGATCTGGCAATTTGAGTTTCTTACACGCTTTTTGTAACGATAATAAATCACTAGCAGAATGGTTTTTTAAAATATAAAAAATAGGCTGCTTTTGTGCGTGTGCATTCGTTTTTAAATTGTCATCTTTAACAATTTTGCACTTTACTAGAAGGCGAAGCGGGAGTGTTAATAAAATATAAAAAATTTTTCTTAAAGCTGACATGTATTTGCTCAGTATTTTTAGAATACAGTGGCGTTTTAGTTGTTAACTCTACGCGTTATTGATGTTATTTTACTCTGTTAGAGAAACAATACCAAGTGGTATGATCTGATAGGGTTATTACTTAGGCATTTGTTAAGCCGGGCTGAAGTTACTTAACTTAATTGGCGTTAGTAAATCGTGCTATTGTTACTTTTAATTTAAATAATGCTAAATATTCATTTATGATCAAAATTGCAATTTTTGTCGACGTACAAAATATTTATTACACTACTCGAGATGCCTTCGGCCGGCAATTCAACTATCGTTCATTTTGGCAAAAAATTAGTGAGCAAGGCGACATAGTGCAAGCATCAGCTTATGCTATTCAACGCAGTGACGATGCCCAACATAAATTTCAAAAAGCATTAAAGCATATTGGCTTTAACGTAAAGCTAAAGCCTTATATTCAGCGAAAAGACGGTTCAGCTAAAGGTGATTGGGATGTGGG
>JBMZCX010000059.1:0-17417 GCA_049613795.1 Thalassotalea sp.
CCATTCGGCCAAATAATTTTGAATTGTTTTTCAAATTTAGTCCCGTGCTTTATCGCGTGATCTAATGTTTGATTAACTTCTCGCAGATCATCGGGATGCACTTTTGTGACCCATGTTTTTAACTGATGATCAAACTCATTCGGTTTAACACCATAAAGCTTGCAAACCCAATCGTCCCATTCAAGTACATCGTTAATTAAATTATATTCCCAGATGCCTATTCCTGTAGCATCTGTTGCTAACGTCATACGTTGATTATTTTTAAGAATTTGTTCTTCTGCCGCTTTTTGATGAGTAATATCAATCATAGTGCCAATCATACGTTTAGGCATTTTAGCTTCGTCAACTTCAACAGCTTTACCGGTGTCCAGCACCCAAATCCAATGCCCTTCTTTATGACGCATTCTTAATTCATTCATATAGAATTCATCATCATTACGGCAATATGCACTATATCGTTGTTCACTTAAATGAACGTCGTCAGGGTGAATCAAGGCTAACCACGTTTTTTCTGATGCAGGCATTATTTCATCAAGGGTATAACCTAAAATATCCGCCCAACGCTCATTTAATATAGTAGTATCTGATGCAACATCCCAATCCCAAATACCAACGCCTGTTGACTGTAAAATAAACTCTAAACGCTCTTTTGTTTCGTTAAGTATTTGTTGAGCCTCTACACGTTCCGTAATGTCTTGAAAAGAACCCGCTAAACGAACACACACACCATTTTCACTCTCTGCAACGCCTCTTGCAGACACCCAAATTTTACTCCCTTTTGCAGAAATAAGTGGCACCTCAACGGCAAATGGCAAACCATCAGTAACGCTCTGTGCAATGGCCGCTTCAATTTTATTACGACTTTCACCTTCAGGGTAAAAGTCAATAACCGTTGCTAATTCTGGTTGGTAGTCTTCAGGCACTTCATGAATGTCACGAACAACTTTCGACCAAAATACGTGGTTATTGACAAAGTCGACTTCCCATGCGCCAATACGCGCTTGTGCGCCTACTTGATCAACCAATGATTTTTGTGCTAAAACAACTCGCTCTTGTTCTTTACGTGTTAATTCTGAACCAAGCCAATTGGCAATTAACTGAACTAATTCTAGTTCTCTTGCAGTAAACGCTTTAGGTGTAGTTTCTGAACCTGAAAAGTTTAACGTACCAAAAAGCTGCCCATTGACATAGAATGGCACCCCAACATAGCTTTCTAAAGCAAAATTTTTATAGCACGGATGATGGCTAATTTCACTTTGACCAGCATGATGAAAAGAAAGAGGCTTGCCTGATGCAAGTGTATGACAACAATAAGTATTTCCTAATTCGAAAACATCGCCTTGTTTTACTTCATCATTAGGTACTTCGCAATATAGCACCTTATATTCTTGGCCTATAACTTGACTAACAATTGCTAAGGGTAAATTATAAAGTTGACGACCTAATTGGAGGAGTTGTTGAATTTTTTCATCCGTTGACAGTTCCACTCTAGCCGTAATTTCATGTAATTGGTTGAGAGCGACTTCTGTTTGTTTAATATCGTTAATATCATTTTGCATCACAATAAACGAGATTATTTTTCCTGCCTTATTTTTCAATGGCACAATCGTAGTATCAAACCATAACTCCCGTTGCCCTTTAATTTTATTGAGTGTTTCACCACGCCAATAATCTTCGTTAACGCAGACATTAAATATCGCGTTAAAATCAGCTTGGCTATACCCTCTGCCACAAATTAAAAAAACACTTTGGTTAACTATTTCCTCTTCTTGGAATTGATAAAAGTCTGAAAAACGATCATTAATATAAGTAATTTCACCTTTCATGTTCAAACGAAAAACAATGGCATGTTGGTTAATCGCAAATTTAAATTCTTCATTCAAATGTTGGCTATTTAAAAGCTTTTCATAATTGACTATTACTCGTTCTTCCATTGGTTTCAGTAGTAGCCAATAAATAGCAACAAGTGAAATTAGCACACAAATAAGACTGCCTATTATTTGTAAATTTTCGAGCTTTTTATGCAATTCACCTTCTAATACTTGAACGACGTCATCAAGATCTAATAATATTTTTTCAACAGCTTCGGGGTTAAAATTTTTATTTAAAAACTGTGCGCCATTGGTTTGTGTTTTTACTTTACTAAGCTGTAAAGCTGCATTAGCGTATTCTGCAACGGCTTCATTTAAATTATGAGATAAAGCGAGTAAAGATCCGTTTGATAAGAAAGAAAATTGACGGTCTTTCGCTTTAATTAATGTAATTAACTGCTGTTGATTATGTTGAAATACGTTTGCGGTCGCTTGTAATAGCTGGCTTGATTTTTCATTAGCTCCCACTAACTTTAATTCTTTCACATGGTGTTGCGCTAGCATCGCTATTTTTTGGGAATACATCCGCTGACTGCCAGCAATATCAATAATTTCAGCGACTTTTTCTTGTTGTTGAAACAACACAACAAGCAGAAAGTAAGACACACTAACTAATGCACCAATAAAGGTTACCGCAAAAATATTTCTTTGCTTGATTTGTTTTTGTAAGTTATTAACATCTGACATAGCGGCGCATATTTATTCTAATTAGTATTGGGTGAGACTTAATCACAATACCCTAACTGTAGACCATAACAAGTAATTTTACGTGAAAATTAAAATGAATATAGTACTTTAATTGCTATAATAATAATTATAAAAACATAGTTATACGATGAACATAGACTTATGGTGCACCATTATTTATTTGTCACTAACAAAAAAATTCCGTTAATTTTTTGCATATTATTTATCAGTATGTTGCTTAACGCGTGTAGCGATAATACGTTAGTTGAAGTACCCGCATTAACCACACAACACTATGCAACAAAAGTACTTAAAGCAGCAGATATTTCCCAAGACGGTCGCTATTCGTTGATCAGTAATAATCAGCAAGTTTGTTTATGGAATAATCGTAAAAATGAAAAGGTTTACCCTTGCACTACTGGCGTTGAAGGGCAGTTAATTGAATTACTTGGCATCTCAAAATCAAACAAATACTTTTATACCTCTAATCGCATTAATGTCCATTTATACCAGCTTAATACAGGTCGCTTAATTACCGTGTGGTCAGCTGGCGATAACATTATTAACGATATTGCCCTGTCTGCCGACGATTCCACCCTTGTTTTAGGTTTTAGAAATGGCCAAGCCAGTGTGGTTGGCGTGCATGATAATACGATTAACACTTTTTCAATTCATCGCTTAGATATTAATAGCGTTAGCTTGTCTGACGACGGGCAATTGGCATTCACAGGCTCAAGTGACAAAACAGCAAAACTGTGGAAAACACGCAATGGTAAAGAAAAAAAGTCATTCGAACATCATATGCGGGTAAATCATGTCACACTAAATGCCGATGCAACACTAGCGTTTTCATTAGACGCAGTAAGTGATCGCTTCTTCTGGTTACTGCCTAGCGGACAGCTATTTTCCGAATTAAACAGCTCGTTGCGATTCATTGAGTTTAATCAATCGCAATTTTCTGCAGATAAACAGTGGTTATTGTCTGGCGGACCCAAGCAAACATTACAATTGTGGCAATTAACCACGGGCGAGCTTAAAAGCCATTGGCAAACCTTTAAGCACCCCGAAAGGTATCGTTCTTCGGTCTTAAGTGCCAAATTTATTGATGAGCAGACTATTGCGTCATTAACCAGCGATGGCGTTTATCAAACATGGCAAATGCCAACGAAATAATTTTATGACATCTATTAACCTCATTTATGATCACAAGTTTCAAGGACATTAATGCGTACATTTCACAAATATTTAGGCATATTCATGCTACTGCCATTTATCGCTTGGGCGATTACTGGCACTTTCTTTTATTTTAAACCTGGTTACCAAGAAGCCTACCAAGGACTTACAATTAAGCTTTATCCGCTTGAGCGTAGTACTACTTTGCCTGAGCAGCATAGCTGGTTAGCCGTTAAACAATTAAGAACTATTTTAGGTGATCATTTATTAGTGAAGAATAATGAAGGTTGGCAACAGCTTAACCCTGAAAGTTTGGAAATAATAACCGCGCCATCTTCTGAAGCAATAAAACAACTGGTTAACGATGCTATTAAAGAAAAACCTGAGCGCTACGGCGAAATCAACACAGTGAATGCATTTGAGGTTACAACCTCTACCGATGTTAGAATTACACTGAATTGGACTCAAATGACCTTACGGCAACAAGGTAAAGATACCGATTTTATCAATACAATTTACGATATTCATTATTTACGCTGGACAGGAATTAAAGCACTTGATCAAGTACTTGGTGTAATAGGCTTAATACTCGTAGTCGTACTTGCCGGGTTAGGCACCATTTTAATGTTTAGAAAACCACGGTAAATTAATAAAATAAACGAAGGCTGGCACTTCATAAAACAACCAGCCTTTTAGTTATTAGCTTCCCGCAGCGCTAGTCCCAGCAATCACAACAGTGCTTGCAGCTACAGCTTGTTGTGCGGCAATTTGGCTCGCTATTACTGCCGTATTTTGATGTTCGCTGGCAATAATGCACGTGCCATATCCCATGCCTTTTAATGGGTTTTCCCAAACAATTGCGCCATTTTCAGCATTTAAACAAAACAAGTGTCCGCCAGAATAGGCAAAAACCTGCTGTTCTTCGTAGTAAACATTAACAATGGTGGAGCTTTTAATTTTCGTTTTCCAAAGCTCCTCACCACTCTTTTTGCTAATACAAATAACATGATTTTTGATACCTAAAAATAATTTATCCATAATATTTCCATTTTATTAAATGCGATTGCTTACGTTATTTTACTAATCGACTCGCCACTGGCGTTTGACAAATATCAAGCACTGGTGGTGGCTTTTTAAAGAAAAAAGCATTTTCACGCGCTCGTCGTTTCGCTAATTTTTTGCGATATTCATCAGTATTAGTATTAGCAACCTCAATAATTATGCGATCTTTTTCTGGAACATCACTCATTAACTGCATTGAAATCATTGGTGTATATTCTTCCTCACTAATTGGAGTGTCACCTTTAATAGCATCGGTACGCTTTATCGCTTGAATATGATTCATACCATAAACAACTCTGCCAAAAACCGTCATCAATCGGTCTAAATACCTTGTTGCTTGTCCATTGGTAATATAGAAATGACTGGTTGCTGTATCTGCAGCTGTTGTGCGAGCCATAGCAATAATGCCCGGACAATGTAGCATCCACGCTTTTTGCTCTTTGGTATCTAGGCCTAACGCAAAACCATCTTTAAAACCAGTTTGCTCAACAAACATATCGTTCGTTTGTACTTGGGTAAAAGTAAAGTTTTCATCAACCGAGAACTCACCTTCTAGTACTAATTGAGCAACCGCTTTGTCAACTTTACTACCGTCTTTTGGCCCACCTTGCGCGACAAAACCGTCAATCACACGATAGAATTTATTGCCGTTATAATGTCCTGATCGCGTTAATTGCTGAAATTGAGCGACATTTTTAGGGGCAAATTGTGGTGCTAACTCAATAACCACCTTACCATGCGGCAAGGTTAATAATACCGTATTTTGAAGATCAAGCTTGCGCCACTCATCTGCTTTTACTGTTGTAACTTTAGTGGCTATTAAGGTAAACAAGGCCGTTACCACTAAACATTTTATTGTTGTTTTCATATGATTTATTATCAAGAATAAGGTATTTACAGTAAAGCAAAAACGGCTCATTGATACCAGCGAAAGTTTGTTAACATTGAGTATTGGCGATTACAAGGGAGCTTGATAATATAGCGCTAATTTTTGATCAACAAACAACCCTTTATGAACAAAAGCTTTCTCACTAATTTCATCGCATTAATTACCACGCTTATCGGCCATTTTTACGCTATTCCCGTATTATTTGCTGTCGGTTTATTCGCATTATCAGGCGCGGTTACTAACTGGCTAGCTATTCATATGTTATTTGAAAAAGTACCGCTACTTTATGGTTCAGGCGTTATTCCAGCACGATTTGAAGACTTTAAAGCAGGTATCCGTAATTTAATGATGGAGCAATTTTTTACCGAAGAAAATATAGATCGTTTTCTTTCTGACCGTAGTGGTAATGCAAGCACGTTAAACTTAGTCCCTGTTATTGAAAAGGTCGACTTGTCACCTGCATTTGATAATTTAGTTGATGTGATAGAAACCTCATCTTTTGGCGGCATGCTAGCGATGGTCGGCGGCAAAGAAGCGTTGCAGCCATTAAGAGAACCTTTTATTGAAAAAATGAAAGAAACCGTTTGCGAGCTTTCCCAAAGCGAGTCATTTAATACTATTTTGCGTGAAGAATTAGAGCAACCAAATGTAGTTGCAGGTATGCGCGATAAAGTCAGCGATATTATTGAAAAGCGCTTAAATGAACTTACTCCGCAGCTAGTGAAAGAAATTATTCAAACAATGATCCGCCAACATTTAGGCTGGCTAGTAGTTTGGGGTGGTGTTTTTGGCGGAATTATTGGCTTTATTGCCGCAATTACCAACAACTTTTAAGTTTTATTTTTAGCATTTTTTGTATTGGAATAGCCATGAAAGTTTTCATTAAATCCTTCAATTATTGATTAGTTGTTTTTCGCCTATAAATTCGATACTTTTTTACTTGAAACGCTTTAAAAACCACTGCAATGGGGCTATGCTGGGCCTTTATTATTAGGGAATTAATGATCTGACAATACGATGGCGTATTATCAGTTAAGTCCCGCTCTTTTTATAAGGTAAACGGAGAAATGTTTGGTAGCTTAAAGGCATTGCCTGCCGACCCTATTTTGGGCTTATTGGCAAAATATCGTGAAGATTCAAATCCAAATAAAATTGATTTGGGTGTTGGTGTTTATAAAAATGAAGCTGGTCACACTGCAATTTTAGATTGTGTGAAAAAAGCTGAAAAATATCGTCACGACAATGAAGATACCAAAGTTTACATTGGTCCTACGGGTTCAGCTCTTTTTAACGATGAAATGAGCAAATTAATTTTTGGTAGCCATAAAGTACTCATTGAAAACCGTGCGCGCACAGTGTCAACACCTGGCGGTACTGGCGCATTACGTGTAGCCGCAGAATTTATTAAGTCATGTAAAGCAGGCGCTACTATTTGGGTAAGTGACCCAACATGGGCAAACCATACAGGCTTATTTCAAGCGGCTGGCTTAACCGTAAAAACATACCCTTACTATAACCATGAAAGTAAAACGCTAAACTTTGACGGCATGTTAGCCGCGCTAAAAGAAGTAAGTGCCGATGACGCGGTGTTATTACACGCCTGCTGTCATAACCCAAGTGGTATGGACTTAACTAACGAGCAATGGCAACAAGTTGCAGAAGTAGCAAAAGCAAAAGCTTGGTTACCTGTAGTTGACATGGCTTATCAAGGTTTTGGCGATGGTTTAGACGAAGACGCTTATGGTTTACGCCTAATGGCTGACAGCGTTGAAGAAATGATTGTGTGTAGTTCATGCTCTAAAAACTTTGGTTTATACCGTGAACGTATTGGCGCAACAACTATTATTGCTAGCTCAACTACCAATGCTGATATTGCTAACTCAGTATTATTATCAGTAGTACGTTGTATTTACTCTATGCCGCCAGCACATGGTGCCGCCTTAGTTGAAACAATTCTTCACTCTGACGAGTTGCGCCAACAATGGCATGCCGAGCTAAAAGAAATGCGTGACCGCATTAATGGTAATCGTCAGATAATCGTAGATAAATTAGCTGAAAATGGCGTAACTAGAGACTTTAGCTTTATTACTCGCCAAAAAGGTATGTTCTCTTTCTTGGGTATTACCCCTGAGCAAGTACAGCGTTTACAAGATGAGTTTAGTATTTATATGGTAGATTCTAGTCGAATGAGCATTGCGGGTATTGCTAATAGTAATGTTGACTACTTAGCCAAATCTATTGCAAAAGTACTTTAATCAGACACCACGTGGTCAATATTAAAAAAGCCGAGTAACTCACGTTACTCGGCTTTTTGTTATTTCTTTCTCACTAAACGGCTAGCGATTTCCGCTAGACGTGCTTGCTATTCGTGCGCATTAATAAAAAGAAAATACCTGCTAATAATAAAGCAAAGGTGCCTGGTTCAGGTACTTGCACAACTAAATCTGTGTCTGGGTCAATAATAATGTCAGTTGGCTCTGATGTTCTAACCACTTGTACATTAGCGCTCATAATACGATTTGTGTAAAAACGCACGTCATCTAGCGTTGCACCATCACCTAAAACGTAAGCTCCTTGATCAGCTAAAAAGGTGCCACTAATATTTGCGCCGCCAAATTCAAACGAAGAAAAGCCCGTATTGGCAAAGTTAAATAAAACATTATCTGAAGTTAAGCCACCCGTTAATAAAATACCACTACCCGAACCTATTTTAGCGTTACCTAGAATATTAATAATAACGTTATCAGTACTGCTGCCATTAACCGTTAAAAATTCACCTGAATTTAATATTACTGAATCAAGAGTATAATGATTGGTAGACGTTGCACTTAACGTTGTCGTTTGATCAATCACACCTAAGCTTTGCGCACTGTTTGCCAATGCAGAAGCTTGTATATTCGCATTTGAAATATCAGCACCTAACTGCCCGCAAATGCCTTGTGAACCGTTTACCGCAGTGCCTGCACCTAAAGAAAGCGCTTGTGCACAGGCATTACCATGAATTTCAGCACCAGAAGCTAATGACAAATACCAATACGCTCCTACACTACCAAAAACTTCAGCTTCGCTACCTAAAATAATACTTGAGTTTGCACCACCTGCAGCCATGGTGTATTGCTGTGCTGAACCTAAATCAACACCTAAATCAATTATACTAGCGTCACTGCTAGCACTCAATAAAAAAGCCGAGAAAGCAACAACTGAAAAAAAGTTATTTTTCATAACGTTATATAACCCAATCAAAAATGACAGCGCTATCATATTCTATTTTGGTTATAAAAGCGAGCAATATTCGTTTAAAATAACAGCAATTACCTCATTAATTAAGTAATTACTCTATTAATAAGGGCTAAAATAGAGTCCGTATGGTCAATGCGTAAAAATTTCAGTATAGTGCGCGCCTGCTAATATAATTGTTATAGCAGTTTCATTAATTAGGTGATCGTAGCTAGTGAGATTGGCATTAATAGCATCAACCATAATATTGCCCTTAGGAGAAAGATTGTGACCACACCCGGTAACTTATTTATATTGTCAGCCCCTAGTGGTGCAGGTAAATCGAGCTTAATTTCCGCTTTATTAAAACAATCGAGCAAACGTTCTTTACAGGTTTCTGTGTCTCATACCACCAGAGCGCCAAGACCCGGTGAAGTTAATGGCGAACATTACCACTTTGTTTCGGTGAATGCCTTTAAACAGAGTATTCAAAAAAAGCACTTTTACGAATGGGCAGAAGTATTTGGCAACTATTATGGTACTTCTGAAGTTGCAATAGACGAACAATTAGCCCAAGGCATTGATGTATTTCTTGATATAGACTGGCAAGGCGCACAACAAGTACGCATGAAAAAGCCTGACGTGACCACTATTTTCATCACGCCACCGTCAAAACAAGAATTAGAAAGTAGATTAAAAGGTCGAGGTCAAGACAGCGACGACGTTATTCAAGAACGCATGGCACAAGCGCAATCTGAATGCTCGCATTATCAAGAGTTCGATTACATCATCGTCAATGATGATTTCGACCAAGCATTAGCTGATTTAGTAACCATAGTTGAGAATCAACGACTAAAACGTAGCCAACAAGTAGAAAATCTTCAAGATTTATTCAAAGATCTATTGGCTAACGATTAAGCACATAGTAAACTACGCAACTATTTTATAAATTTTAAAGTTGGAGTGACCAAATGGCTCGCGTAACTGTTGAAGATGCCGTAGACGCAATCGGTAATCGTTTTGATTTGGTGCTAGTTGCATCTCGTCGTGCTCGTCAAATAGCAACGGGTGGTAAAGATCCATTGGTTGATAGAGAAAACGACAAGCCAACCGTACTTGCCCTAAGAGAAATTGAAGAAGGCCTAATTACTTCTTCAGTAATGGACGATTCAGATCGCCACGAACAAGTACAACACGAAACAGCTGAATTAGCTGCAGTGGCAGCAATTGTTGGTGGCAATAATCAATAGTTTAGCCCTGCTAACAGCTTACGAACGCGTAATTTACTTTTCAGTAATTACGCGTTTTTTATTTTCTTAAGAATAGACACGCTAACAACTTGCACCTTTGCTCAAATTGGCCCGCTAAAACATTGGCTTTCTATTTAAATACACGTATTCTTTACTTAATACAGCTCTCATCAAGGAAATTCAGGTGTACCTTTTTGAACCATTAAAAGAAATTGTTTCAAGTTACTTATCTAAAGTACAAGTAGACTTACTCAAACAAGCCTATATTGTGGCAAGAGATGCTCACGAAGGGCAAATGCGTTCAAGTGGCGAACCTTATATTACCCACCCAGTAGCAGTCGCTCATAATTTAGCAAAAATGCACCTTGACCATGAAACGTTAATGGCAGCATTATTGCACGATGTTATTGAAGACACCCCTGTTACTAAAGATGAATTAGCCGAGTTATTTGGTCATACCGTGGCCGAACTGGTGGAAGGCGTAAGTAAGCTTGATAAACTGAAGTTTGATAATAAAGAAGAAATGCAGGCGGAAAACTTCCGTAAAATGATTCTTGCCATGGTGCAAGACATTCGCGTTATTCTCATTAAACTTGCCGATCGCACCCATAATATGCGGACGCTAGAGTCTTTAAGACCTGATAAACGCCGCCGCATTGCGCGTGAAACCCTCGATATTTATGCGCCAATCGCTAATCGCTTAGGTATTCACGATATAAAAAATGAATTAGAAGTGCTCGGCTTTGAAGCACTTTACCCGATGCGAGCAAGAGCGCTTAAATCGGCAATAAAACAAGCCCGTGGTAACAGAAAAGAAATTATCAATAATATTCGCGATGAAATTGAGGCTCGCCTAGCCGAAAGTGGCATTCAGTCACAAGTTATTGGTCGTGAAAAACACCTATTTTCTATTTATCGAAAAATGTTAAATAAAGAATTAATGTTTAATGAAGTCATGGATATATACGCTTTTCGCGTCATTGTTGGCGATAATATTGATGATTGCTATCGTGCATTAGGTGCCGTACACAACCTATTTAAGCCGATTGAAACACGCTTTAAAGACTATATTGCTATTCCAAAAACTAACGGTTATCAATCGTTGCATACTTCCCTTGTTGGTCCTCATGGTATTCCCGTTGAAATTCAAATACGCACCAACGATATGGACCAAATGGCAGACAAAGGTGTTGCCGCCCATTGGTTATATAAACAAGACGGTGAAGCTAGCGGCACTACCGCACAAATGAAAGCCCGCCGTTGGATGCAAAGTTTATTAGAACTACAACAAAGTGCTGGCAGCTCGTTTGAATTTATCGAAAACGTAAAGTCTGACCTATTTCCTGAAGAAATTTATGTATTTACCCCTGACGGCAGAATTATAGAGTTACCAATGGGGGCAACAGCGGTTGATTTTGCTTACGCTGTTCATACCGATGTAGGTAACTCATGCGTAGGTGTTAAGGTTGATCGTAAGCCATACCCACTTAGCCAACCGATTGATTCAGGCCAAACAATTGAAGTAGTCACCTCACCTGCTGCTCGCCCTAATGCGACTTGGTTAAACTTTGTAGTAACAGCTAAAGCTCGCTTACAAATTCGTACTTACTTACGTTCACAAGAACAAAACGAGTCACTTGCGCTGGGTAAACGCCTATTAAGCCATGCCTTAGGTAAAGTAAAAATTGATGACATTAGCGAAGAAAAAATAGCGCAAGTGGTTAAAGAAACCAGTAACAAGTCATTTGACGAATTACTGGTTAATATTGGTTTAGGTAATGCCTTAAGCATAGGTATTGCCCGCCGATTAACCGACGAATTTACGGAAGACAGCGTGTTAAATCATTCGACCAGTAAAACCAAAATGCCAATTAAAGGCACCGAAGGTATGCTGGTAAGTTATGGTAAATGTTGTCGCCCTATTCCTGGTGACGCTATTTTAGCTTATTTAAGCCCAGGTAAAGGACTAATGGTGCACCAACAAGGTTGTCGTAATATAAAAGGTCATCAAGAAGGTCAGTTATTCCCAGTGAAATGGGATACCGAAATAGAACGTGAGTTTATTGCCAAACTGCGAATAGAAATAGTTAACCATCAAGGGGCGTTAGCCAAATTAACTAATGCCATTGCTAAAGCGGGTTCAAATGTTCACACCTTAAATTCAGGTGAAAAAGACTCAGGTTTATATTCTATTGATATTGAAATAACCTGCCACAACCGCGTACATTTAGCCGATATCATCAGAAAAATTAAAGTAATGATCGATGTTCAGCGCGTCGTTCGTAACAAATAAATTAAACAGTAGGACACAATCATGAAAACGATTATTAGCACGGACAAAGCGCCAAGCGCCATTGGTACGTATAGCCAAGCGGTTAAAGTAAAAAACACCGTTTATTTGTCGGGGCAAATCCCACTTATTCCTGAAACAATGGAAGTTATCTCAGATAATTTTGCAGAACAAGCTGACCAAGTATTTAAAAACATAGTAGCGGTATGCAATGCCGCTGGTGGCGATATTAACGACATGGTTAAAGTAAATATATTTATGACTGACCTATCAAACTTTGCCACAGTTAACGAGATTATGAGTCAATATTTTCAAGAACCTTACCCTGCACGTGCAGCTATTCAAGTATCAAAGCTGCCTAAAGACGTAGCCATTGAAATTGACGGCGTAATGGAATTACCAAACGTTAGCTAATACAAATCTTATCTAGCACTTAACACCCTATTTACCTTTAACAAGCAAGTGAATATTTATGACACCAGAACGACTACAACGCATTAACGCCATGTTAGATCACCGCCAACCTGATCTTACTGTTTGTATGGAAGGGGTTCATAAAACACATAACCTTGCTGCCGTTGTGCGCACCGCCGATGCTATTGGAGTAAGTGACGTACACGCGGTGTGGAAGAATGAACGTATGCGTGTTTCAGGCGGCAGTGCCGCTGGTAGCCAAAACTGGATTGATGTTCATAACCATAGCAATACGGAAGACGCTATTGCTCAGTTGAAAGCACAAAATATGCAAGTGCTGGTTACTAACTTGTCTGATACAGCGGTCGACTTTAGAGAAATTGACTACACCAAGCCCACGGCAATTATTTTAGGGCAAGAAAAATTTGGCGCTTCTGAGGCCGCACTTGCCTTAGCCGACCAAGATATTGTTATTCCTATGGTTGGCATGGTGCAGTCACTCAATGTGTCAGTTGCTTGTTCAGTAGTGTTATACGAAGCGCAACGCCAGCGCCAGCAAGCAGGACTATATAATACACCGCGTATTAGCGAGCAGCGTCGCCAACGCTTTTTATTTGAAGGTGGTCATCCAATTTTTGCTCAAGCTTGCCAGCGTAAAGGCTTACCTTACCCACAGATAGATGAAAACGGGCAAATTGTGGCTTCTGATGAATGGTGGCAGAAAATGCAAATGACCAAAGAAACATGGCAAGATTTAGACAATTAACTCTTTCATCTCAGGTTACGCTTAAGGAACGATTATTGTGAACGGCCAACAAGGACTGAGTAACCTCGCTCGAATTGCCGTTTCAACACTAAAAGGTGTTGGCCCAAGTATGGCCAGTAAATTAGAAAAAGTAGGGCTGCATACCCTGCAAGACTTACTTTTTCATTTACCTTTGCGCTACGAAGATCGCACCCGTATCACCACCATCAGAGATTGCGTTCCGGGTATTTTCACTAACATTATAGGTGAAATTACTAACAACCAAATAATTCAAGGCAAGCGCCGCATGATGGTGGTGACCATTAACGATGGCACTGGCATCATTAATCTCAGATTTTTTCATTTTTCTGCTGCGCAACGTAACAACCTAGCTGTCGGGATGAATATTCGTTGTTATGGTGAAATTAATCGTGGCGCACGCAGTTTAGAAATAGTACACCCTGAATATAAACCGCTAAATCAAGATCGCGTATTAACCCCTGTTGAAGAAACACTGACGCCCGTGTATTCAACCACCGACGGCTTAAGGCAAATCACTTTACGTAACCTCACCGAACAAGCATTAATGCGCCTTGAACGTGGAGAAGTTGAAGAATTACTCCCTGATGAATTTAACAGTGGACAGTATTCACTAAAACAAGCACTGGCATTAATTCACCGCCCGCCACCTGAAACTTCGGTAATACAGCTAGAGCAAGGTAAGCACCCTGCACAACTTCGCTTAATTAAAGAAGAGCTTATCGCGCATAATTTAAGTATGCTGAAATTGCGTCAAAACAGCGATGTTCACCAAGCAGTACCACTTAGCGTTAATAACGAGCTTAACCAGCAATTTTTAGCATCGCTGCCTTTTTCACCTACTAATGCACAAGCACGTGTGGTTAAAGAAATCAGGAAAGACTTAGCCAAAAATATGCCGATGATGCGTTTAGTGCAAGGCGATGTCGGCTCAGGAAAAACCTTAGTAGCCGCATTAGCCGCTATTACCGCCATTAGCCAAAATCTACAAGTCGCCTTAATGGCGCCAACCGAAATATTAGCAGAGCAACACGCCATTAACTTTCAGCAATGGTTTCAACCTTTAGGTATTAATGTTGGCTGGCTGGCTGGTAAAACGAAAGCAAAGGCGCGTAACACCACCCTTGAAAAACTCGCCAGCGGTGATATTCAGCTATTAGTTGGCACTCATGCGCTTTTTCAAGAACAGGTAGCTTTTGAAAAGCTCGCGTTAATTATTATTGATGAGCAGCATCGCTTCGGCGTACATCAACGCTTGTCTTTAAGAGAAAAGGGCGCGTTTAACGGTAATTATCCGCATCAACTGATTATGACCGCAACGCCAATACCCAGAACCTTAGCAATGACAGCCTACGCCGACTTAGATACCTCGGTTATTGACGAATTGCCACCTGGAAGAACACCAATAACAACCGTTGCTTTACCCGACAGTCGTAGAGACGATGTAATAGCACGAATTAAAAAAGGCTGCTTAACTGAACAACGTCAAGCCTATTGGGTGTGTACTCTTATTGAAGAGTCAGAAGTATTACAATGCCAAGCCGCAGAAGACACCGCGGTTTACCTACAAGAATGCTTACCCGAGCTCGCTATTGGTTTAGTACACGGTAAAATGAAAGCCGCTGAAAAACAAGCCATCATGGAGCAATT
This sequence comes from Thalassotalea sp., assembly GCA_049613795.1. GTDB lineage: Bacteria > Pseudomonadota > Gammaproteobacteria > Enterobacterales > Alteromonadaceae > Thalassotalea_B. The sequence goes on from JBMZCX010000059.1 coordinate 15,287, forward strand.
TAAACAAGGTGAGTTACATTTATTAGTGGCTACCACGGTTATTGAAGTGGGCGTAGATGTGCCTAATTCGAGCTTAATGGTAATAGAAAACCCTGAACGGCTAGGCCTTGCTCAACTGCATCAATTACGAGGCCGAGTAGGTCGAGGCTCTGTCGCTTCACATTGTGTACTTATGTATAAAGCGCCCTTGTCAAAAACAGCCACTAAACGCTTGGCAGTATTACGCGACAGTAACGACGGTTTTGTCATTGCGCAAAAAGATTTAGAAATTAGAGGCCCCGGTGAGTTATTAGGCACTAAACAAACAGGACTGGCAGATCTCAAAATAGCGGACTTAATACGCGATGCCGATCTTATTCCACAAATACAACAGACCGCTTATTTATTATGGAAACAACACCCTGAGCAAGCCATTAGATTGATTAACCGCTGGTTAGCCAATAAAGAACAATATAGCAACGCTTAACAACTTACTCTCGACTTTTACCAATCAACTCCTTACGCTCTGCTTCATATTCCTCAAACGATTTTTGATTAAGTGCTTTATTACATTGTTCTTGCTCTGCGCCAACCTTCGCCCGACAACGAGATTCGTTACTTTGCTGTATCGTTTGATACACCGCTTTATGAGTACAAGCTGTCAGTAAATTTACTGCAACTATTATCAAGGCCGAACATCGGCAAAATTTGGCTTGTTCACCCATATTCCCCCTCACATTTATTGATCTAATCGTTTAATAATTTATTAAAAATAAGATAGACTACTAGCAATTTCAACATTCAGTGAAGAAAACATGTCAGCGCAAGAACAAAGCCCATCAGTAGCAGCTAATAGTAACGAACAAGAAACCACTCACTTTGGCTTTCAAACTGTTGAAACAAAAGAGAAAGAGTCTAAAGTTGCTAGCGTATTTCATTCGGTTGCTCAACAGTATGATGTGATGAATGACCTAATGTCTTTTGGTGTTCATCGCTTATGGAAACGATTTACTATTGATGCTAGCGGCGTAAGACCAGGCAATAGTGTGCTTGATTTAGCAGGTGGAACAGGTGACTTAACCGCTAAATTTTCACGCCTTGTTGGCAAAGAAGGCAAAGTTATTTTAGCTGATATTAATAGTTCAATGCTAAAGGTTGGACGCGATAAATTACGTGATAAAGGGCTAGTACAAAATATTGAGTACGTACAAGCGAATGCGCAATACCTTCCTTTTGAAGATAATTCATTTGATATTGTTACTATTGCCTTTGGTTTAAGAAATGTAACTGATAAAGATATGGCGCTTCGTTCAATATATCGCGTATTAAAACCTGGTGGACGCTTGTTAATATTAGAGTTTTCAAAACCTGAACAAGAATTACTTAACAAAGCTTACGATTTTTATTCATTTAATATTTTACCTAAAATGGGCGAACTCGTGGCAAAAGACGGTGAAAGCTATCAATATCTTGCTGAGTCAATTCGTATGCACCCTGATCAAGAAACGTTAAAAGGCATGATGGAAAACGCGGGCTTTGAGCAAGCTGGTTATAAAAATTTAACCGGTGGTATTGTTGCCCTGCATAAAGGCTATAAATTTTAACCTATGAGCTTTTTAATGCCGCAACAAGCCTTATCGATGGCGCTTGAATACATTATAAACCAAGCTTTAGCCATGAATAAGGCAAGCAATACTGCATTACTCTCACTTGAACAACAAACACTAGTATTACATTTAGCAGAACTTAATTTTCCGCTATGCTTTACCTGTCATCAAGAGCAAATATTAGTAACTGGCAATACAGAAAGTGCTAATTGCACCATTACAACCAGCATTGGCGCACTCAAAGCGATTAAAAAAGATAATGCACTCACCCAAGCCATTAAAGACGATTTGCTGGTAATAGATGGCGATTTAAAAATTGCCCAGCAATTTATGTCTATTGCAGAGTCATTTGATATTGATTGGCAAAGCGAACTCGCTCAACATATTGGCGATATTCCCACCTATAAACTTGAACAATTAATGCGTACAGCGTCAGATAAAGTGAATTTTGCAACAAAACAAATCGAATCTGACGCAAGCGAATGGCTAGTTCACGAAAAAAAATTACTGGTAACAACAAGCGAATGCCAACACTTTATTCAACA